>JAGWHU010000013.1 GCA_028866575.1 Candidatus Micrarchaeota archaeon
GGAGTATACCTTCTCGACAAATAATAAAATGAGAGAGAAGGAACTACTTCTGAAGGCGGTGGTGTACAACAGATTCTTGACGTAACTCTCGTCAATAGACAACTACTGAAAAGTGTGCCTAATTTTTCAGTAGTTATTGGACACAGGCGCAAATCAAGAGGGTATTTATATCTGGAAATGCGCATAATTAGTGTGATAACGTGTTTAAAAATATCAGGAGCAAGTCAAGAGAGATTCTGGGCGCCTACGCAAAAAACGGCGAGGCTGTCGCATATACTGCCGCTGTAGGCACAGCTGCAGTCACGGCAGCGCTGATGAAAAGGTATTCGGAGCCGCTCATGAAATTCGCATGGGATTATTCAATGCAAATGCAGAACAGGCAGATATTCAAGATGCCGCAGCACATGCATTACACATATAATTCAGGGGATGCAGTAGTGACAACAATCATAACGTCCCTTGCCGCTTCCTTTTACGCATACTACGCTGTGAAAAGGCATTTAAGATCCGGCAATGATTCAGATAAGAAATAATTAGATGCTCAACACATATACAAGATAATATTAGAAATTCTTAATATATATTGGAAAAGACAGATTTGCTCATTATTTGCACGTTATCAAATCATCTGCAGCGCCATATGGAACTATCATCCGTGAAAATCACCGCATTTGCAGCGCAAATGCGCGCTTTATTTTGTCGTCGGAATGCTTTCAAGATGGACTTTCCCCTGCTGGGATCCATAATTCCATCGAGATGGAATTGCTTAATTATTTTCCATTAAACTGAACCGAAAAGCGCCCTCCGAGGGAAAGCCATTATCTTGTTTGCTCTTTTCCAAACAATAATGCCCCTTTCACCAGAAGGCCCTATAATTCCATAAATGCGGAACCAAAGCTTTTTGAAGATTGCATTTTTATTCCGTTATAATGGAATGCGCAATTATGCGCTTCACAGGCACTGAAATTTCATTTATGCGAAATGAATAAATATCGCCTTAAATAATCTTGGAAATTCTAAGTCATTCTTACCATCTAAGCATAATGCCCCATGGCTTCTCATTGCATGCCCTAAATGTCCTGTCCATCTCCCTGCTCAATTGATCCATCTGTGCATCCGTTAGATTCGGCCTCTGGTCTTTGCTATCAAACCTGATGCTGAAATTGTAGTGCGGGCCGTCAGGATCCTTTCTTTCAGTCTCCAACCTTAGCGTGCCGCCAACTGCGGCATTGTTTTTTGACTGGAGTTCGAAGTGATCGGTGCATATGACAAACTTCCCTGATTTTCTTACCCCGATTGGGTTGTGCGCAACGCCTTTGCCGTTTCCGTTGCCTGTACTTGTCCCGAAAGCAAGAGTTGCCGCCAGGGCCAGTGCGCCAGCACCTGCGGTCGCATTTCTTTTAATGGCATTATATTTCTGCTTGAGCATCTTATCGCCTTACATTCTAAGATAATATTGGAAATTCTAAATGTATATCATTTGGCGTGATCATCAACAACGGATTTTACCATCAGCACCACCGTCCCGGTTTCTTTGTTCCAGTCATATCCTCATTTTAGGTATAATAACATATGTTCCACAAGCAACGGAAATCCCGAATGGCCCAATCATTTTATTGCGGGCATCGGCACCGCAATCTTCTCCCCAACAATTCTGCAGCTTTTCCTCTTCAGGTACCTGATCCCGGAAAGTATCCCTGCAAGGTCTATCCTGTCGTCCGCGATGAGTTCCTCGTCGCTGCATCCCTCATAGGGCACCAAGGGATCTACTAGCTTTATGCCGTCGCCTACCCCTACTATTATATTGCGCTGGTTTATGTCGCCGTGCCCTATGCCCTTTCTGTGCAGCACCGATACCGCTTCAAATGCGCCTTCAAGCAGCCTTATGTGCCTATCTGAATGGTCAAACGTCTTGTCGATTGTGACGCCTTTCACGTATTCGCTGAAATATCCGACGCATTTTGAATCCATCATCGTCAACGCTACCGGCATTGCGGTATTTTCCGGATTGCCTGTATGCATTTTGGACAGCTGGTGGAACTCGCGTATCAGCGGGCCATCGCCCCCGTTCCTTAGTATAATCCTTTCCTTGTCGAAAACCTGCCTGTAGGCGTCATGGGCATCGTTGCTTATGCACTTGAAGAATATCCTGCTGGCGTCATAGCCGAAATTGCTTAGCTGCGCGTCAAGCTCGCCTATCTGCTCGTGCCTGAGGAATGCCTTGAGCGCTCCTGGCCGCGAAAGCTTCACGGTTGGCACTTCTCTGGTTGTCAAGTTACTACCATTGGAATTGCATGTTCATGGCAAGCACAGTGCCGCTTACTGCCTGAGCGCGCAAGCCTTGAACGCCTTTCCTATCTCGTCGCTCAGCTGCTTCTTCTGCGAATCCGTAAGGTCCGGGCTCTGCTCCTTTCCATCGAATTTTCTGGTAAAACTGCATCCCGAGTTGCTGTCGTTTGCCTCCCTGGTTATCCTTATCAGGCCTAGCACGTCATGATGCCCCGCATCGGTGAGCTTGAAGTTGTCAGTGTATACGACAAGCTTTCCGTCATTTGACTGGCTTGTGCTTATGGTATTGTATGCGACGCTTCCTGCCGCATCGGTCTTCTTGGCGTGCTGTGCCGCAGTCATTGTCGCAGCCAGCGCCAGCGTTCCCACACCTATGGCAACTTTGCTTCTTGTTCTCATAATACCCCCTAATTAATTTTCACCATGCATGTTTATATAGTTTTTCGGCCAGTTTTGGCATGCCTCAGTTTTTTGCTCCCACGATCATCGCAGCAACTTCAATGACGTCGCAATTCTCACGTGCCTTTTGATGTGCGCCATTCCTTGATTGCGCATAGCGCGTTGGCCCTCTCCTTTTCCCTTGCAGATTCCCTTTCGTCCTGAACCGCATCCTTCACCAATTTCCTTATGAGCCTTTTTACTGACGGTTTCCTCAATCTCGCCAGGAACAGCTTCTCCATCTGCCTTATCCTGCTGTTGGAGTATGGCGGTATCCTCAACATGCCTGCCACTTCCTCCGCGCTGTGGACAATTCCGTCATCCATACCAAACCTCATCCTCAGTATATCATCGGATCTCAGCCTCAACGTGCCGTACCTGTCCGCCCCGTCCTTGATTATTGTATCGTGAAGCAGCAGCTTTAGCTCCTCCATCCTTTTGTCGTTGAACCTTATCTTCATGTGGTTCAGTTCTTCCTCCTTGAATATCTTCTCGAGAAACTTGCTCGGGACATCCCTGGAAATCCTCGGCATATTATCACATAAGTAAATCATTCTTTCCTCAAACCAACCTTGGAATATACTGTCTGCTTCTCATCCTTTGTTTGCGGAGTTGTCTTGAATCCTGTGGCCTTCGCGCACGCTCCCAATGTCTTAACCAGCTCGCTCTCCAATTCCCTTTTCTGAAGTTGGGAGAAGCTCTTTATGTGGTATGGGTTGTCGAGGAGTGCGGTGTACGGGCAGCCTTCAGTCGCAGTTGCGACCAGCACCCCCTTTATGCCGCCGCTCAGCTTTATCCTGTCGACAAAAACCTTGTTGTCTATGTTCTGCACTGTGTTGAACATTGCCTTGTTGCTGTTGCGGTTGTCTATGGCAATGAAGATCTCCGCGCATGTGACGGCAACTATGGAATATTCTATCGTCTTTCTGCCTATTTTCCTAAGGCTGATGTCGTATTTCCCATGCGTAGTTTTTTGCTTGCCATCCATCACATATCTCCACAATCTGATGTGTTTGATATAATATAAATAGATAGCTATTCTAAAATATTATTAGAAATTCTAACTGTTTGTTTACTGCCAAAATAAAAAGAGCGCGTTTCCAGGCAATGCCTGGACGCAACTTCACAATTAATTCCCGCCGATTACATGCTCCTTGATCTTAAGAACCTGTATCTCTTCCAGCCTTCGCCTGCCGCCCAGGTCGTTTATCTGCTCCCTTATTGCAGATACCTCAAGCATTACTGCGGGGGACCTTATGTAGTCGTTGCGCTTTCTCAGGAACCTTAGATACCTCTCTCCTGCATCGGCCCTGCTGCTGAGCCTTTCCAGTTTTTCATCCCTTGTTTCAGTAAATCCGCGCAGCAATGAGTTGTACTCTCTCTTTACCTTGTTCTTCAGTCCTTTCATCGTTGTCATTTTGTCGCCTTTAAAAAATCAATGCAATATGTGATTCCTTTCTATTACAATATATTATTATGCAAATAAATATAAATACATAACTCTTGAATCCGCTAATCGTCTAATAAAAATTACAATACATTATAATGTCAAAATCAATACATTATAATACAACCGTAAAGTATATAAAAACAGAGCGTCGGATCGGATTGCAGCGACTACCTTATCCTTTCCGAACTGAAGACGCGCATCCTTCCCGTCCTGATCAGGTTGTCCACAGACGCCTTTATCTCCGGGCTTGTCCGCTGCGCTGTGCCCTTCGCCGATAGCGCCTTTTCGTTTTCTATCAGCTTCCAGCGCGGCTCGATCCTGTTTTTCCCGTACAGGACATAATTCCAGTTGTTGAGCTTTTCGATGTTGCTGAGGTACGGGGTGTCACATGCTGCCAAAACCGCATTGTAGCTGCCGGGGCCCTGCCATCCGCTCCACTCGACGTATGTCTTTGCCCCTATGCCGAATATGGGTCTTGAATTGTCGCGTATTCCCAGATCATTTTTTAACTGGCTGGGGGTTAGGTTTAGGCCTTCTATCCTTTCCTTGTACAATACAGCACAGTTTGTCGACGTATCCAAGTATCTTGGATGATTGCCGTTGTGCGCTTCGGAGCATGCAAGGGAGGAAGCGATCGCCAATGTCGCAACCACTATGTTAGTCTTCCTTACCAGGTTGCTGAATCTGCCTGATGCATTTGCTTTAGATCTCTCCATGGCAAGACACCGTCAGGGAGCGCGTATTAATACTTGTAGCTGCCGTTGAAATAGCTGTGTTTCATGGCTATTTCGTTGTCGACCAGGTCCTTTTTGCGCTTGAGCGATACGTATTCGTAACCAACGACCAGCCCGCCCAATATGACAATTCCCTCTATAACGGAGCCCAGCTCCCTCTTCATCGCATCCGTTGCGGATTTCTCCACAACGCTCTGTATTGATGTGCTTGAAGTTACTGCAGCCTGAGGGGGTTCTGCATTTAATTTGAATACGGCACCGGAGCCTACGGTTAGCGCAGTAGCCAATACGACATTCGCGGCTACGCCCTTGGCTGTCCTCAATGCCTCCTTGATATTACTCTTTTTCTTTTCAATTGTTTTTTCCATCCGTACCACGTATGGTAATTATCTCTTATGGCTTTCCATATATAAATAGGTTTTGACCGAATTTACCCTATAAAAAGGTATGTTTTTTCTTTCTTCCGTCGCCGTCATTTCCTGAGCGCGCGTGCCAATATCCTCTGGTTGGTAAATGCATCAGGTTCACAGAAGCAGTAAGAAGAGGCACCCAACAGGCGCATGTGCTGGTAGTGCTTGAGGACTGTAATGTCCTTAGGCTCAAGTCCAGCGTCCTGCAGCGCACTTTTTACACCCTCTTCGTCGGTAGTCATCTTATCGAAATACTGTCCCTTGAAAACGGTCCCATAACGCGTTTTCATTTGAGTGTATCCGTCGCCCTTCTGCACATGCCAGTCCGTGTGCATCACGTCGAACGTAAGGGATCCGCCGATCTTCAATACCCTTCCGGCCTCGGTTATCGCCCTATCGAATTCCGCGCCCAACAGGGTGAACGTGTTTATAGAGGTTACAGAGTCAAAAGAGCAGTCCATGAAAGGCAGGCTTATCGAATCTGCCCTCACCAATTCAACGTTTTTCTCGTTTAATCTCGCATCCTTCAAAGGAGTCATTGCTATATCAAGCCCTACATACATCTTCGCGCCCCTATGGGATATTGATAGGCTCATGTCTCCGCATCCGATATCCAGGACTGTCTTGCCCGCAATGTCGCTGCACCTTATCAGATAGGATGGCTCCATCGTGCTTAGCACATACTGCTTCGAATACCATTGCGATTCCCAGTATCTGCTCATGCTCTCGCGTTCAGGCATTACTTTTGATTTATCAGCCATTATATCGCAGTTCTCATTATTTGGTTTTCTTATACGAGCGGCGCATCCCCATCCCATAATATGTTCTCCTCGGCGCATCTCTGCCTAGTATGTGACTTGGGGTGGTCTTCTCTTAGTAAGGCCATGAATTTCTCGTACTTTTCAGAACCAAGCTCCAACCTTATAGACTCTCTTTGTATCCCATGTGGCGTCCTCGTTAATATTGCGACGCGTATGCTATTTTCGTTTTTTCCATTCTTGTTTTTTTCCATTTTTTCACCTACCTAACATTATACCCACTGCGAATATCGAAGCTGAAGCAAATTTTTATTATAGGCCCTAGGGTTTCCAAATTCATGCACAAAACCTTTTGTTGATTTTAGATTTTATGCAGCTTATGCCTGCAAGAGAAGCAACAGGAGAAGCAACCTTATGTTTGATGACATTACGCCGTTGGCTGAAACCGTCGTTGAATAGTAATTAGCACATTCGGCGCCTGGCATACTGTACTATTCTAAGCATTAAATATTTAAACCTTCTGAGCGGGCCGGGCCCCATGACGTATGATCCGGAATCTCTTGCTCACCTTAGGATTATCCCTATGGGTTTGGAATCCTCTTCTCTCTTGAATTCCTTCCTGTCTAGGGTATCCAGGTACCTGACGCGCCCTATGTGGGCCAGCACATAACCCAAATACGCCCTCGCTGAAAACTTGAACTTTTCATGCTTGTCGTACGCGTATATCGCATCCCTCGCGTCTGTTTGCGGATCTAATCTCCCGCTTAGGAAATCGGGATGCTTCCTGAGGAGCTTCCTGGCTCCAACTACCCCTATGTTATATGCCATTACTGCGGACTTGACATCCCCTCCGAAGGCCTCAAGGTTGTCCTTGAGTATAGTGGCCCCTATCTTTATGTTTACATACGGGTCGAATATGCTCCTGCCCCTTGGTTTTATCGCCCTTATCAGTTTCCTGTTCAGCTGCAAGTCTATCTGCATCAGGCCGACATCGACGTATGACCTTCCATGGCTCCTTGTCCTGTCTACGGCCCTGGGATTGCCGAACGATTCGGAGAGCATGATCCCTGCAACTAAATAGGGATCGACCCCTACTTCCTTGCTTATGCCCTTTATCATGGGGAGCCATTTTGAAACCTGCAACTGCATTTCTGGAGCTTCCATCCTCTTAGGCCATATTACCTCTATCCTGTAATCGTCCAGTTTGTCGGCGTATTTTTCCATCGCTGGAGATATCTTTGGCAGGATGAACGGCATCTCATGGCCGATGCTGTCATTGAACCTTTGCATTGCCAGCATGCGTTCTATCCTGAGGTTGACGTATTTTGCCTGGCTCTCGAACGGAAGGCCGTCGGGAGATTGCCTTAGCTTCATTATTGCCGGCTGCCTTTCACGCATCAGGGTGGCATTGTCCGATCTTGGCACGTCGCTTACGGCCGTGCTGTTGAAAACCATGAGCGAGGCGGAGAGGAGAGTCGTCGACTTGCGCAACAGCCTTTTCGTCCATTTCCTGACATTTACGTCTGTCTTACCCACTCTAGGTTGCGTTTGCTCTGACATTTTATCACACTTGCAAGTTCTTGGAATTAACGTATTTGGTATGCCGGTACTGTCTCTTTTCCAATCCTCAGCATTTTTTCAAGCTGGTAGATTTCCATCATCTTGTCTATCTTCTTTCCATGATGCGCGCTCAGCACGTTCCTCACGGAGCAGCCTGTCATATCCTTCATGCCCGTCACTTCATCCCCAAGCCTTATCATGTTCATTATCATTGCATGGGATGCCGAAGGCGAGATTATGTGCGCAAGGGAGGCGCCCTGATGCATGACTTCAAGATATTTCTTTTCTTTTGACGCCTCAAACGCGAGCTCCTTATCGTGCAATACTTCGTGGAACAGGTTTTCAACGGAATTCTTCCCGTTTTGGGCGCTGTTTGCGCTCACCGCTTCCATGTAAAGCCTGTTGAGCCTCTCCTTGGGCTTTTCAAGACCCCTGGTAGTCATAGGATCACTCCAAATTTCCAGTCCGCCTCAGGAATTATTACAATATATTATTATAAATAGATTTCGTATAATCCCCTTGCACACGTGATGTGCGTAAAACGCGTTCCTATTTGTAAAGGAACCTTATTTCGGTGCCTGCGGTCATGTCGTTCGCCTTGGCAAATCCAGCCCTTGCCTCAAGGACGTAGTTGGCTTCCGATCGCGGCGTATAGACTATGCAGCTGTCCTGGCTGCTGCTGTACTCAATGCATGGTGTCGCATTGGCTATGTATACAACCTTTGCAGTGCCATCCGTGCTGCTGTAATTCAGCCATATTATGTCGAGTGGAGAATACGTGTCTTTCATCCAGAACGGGTATATGCCCGGGTTGTCGAAGCGGAACAGCATGAATGTGTCATTTGTGACCGTGGCGTTCATGAGTCCTGTGGCGCGCTCTGCCTCGGTGTAAGCATAAGAGGTTATGCGGTAGGTGTTCCCGTTCACCTGGAACGAAACCGGCCTTTGGCCCTGGTTATAAAATATATACGCTGCCGCAGCGGCAACAACTACGATTGCGGTTGCTGCAAATATATAGCTAGCCCTTTTCATCTATCTCCTTAGTTTGTTTCGTAATCCCCTTAATTCCGCTTTCCCTGCCTGCACGTATCTTGCAGCGTCATCTTTCAGCAGGCGTATGTCGGATACAACACCGCCGCCTATTATCACGCCCATGCCGAGCAATATCGGGGCCATTACGGCTACTGACGGCGCGTCAATTTTTGCTTCATTCCTCAGCAGCATGGTCGTGGCTGCTATAGCCGCAGCTGCGCCAACCGCCTTCCCGGTCATGTCCCATCTCCTCTCCACTCTGGTGTTATCTACTTCTACCATAAAATCACTTCTCAGGTTCTCGCACTTATATCGCCTTGCAAGGCTTTTAAATGATTATCCCTGGCTTCCGCTAATTGAATGTTTTCTAGCTGTAATCAAGCTTTGCGATTCTTCCGGATGCGAATATCCTTGGAGACAGCGCCCTTACGAGCATGAACGCGTCCCCTTCCTCAACGGGCAGCGCCTTCTCCAGCCTGACGGCAACCCTGTTTCCTCCTGCCTTTTCCACAGTAGCTGCCGAATACGAAAAGCCAACAGCTATGGAGTACATCTTCCCTTCCTCGACCGGCTCCTTTACGAATCCGCTGCCCTTCACTTCCAGCTCAAGGAGCTTCGCCGGCTTCACCTGCTTTGATGAGAGTATGTCCCCTTTCTGCATCTCCGCCGCGTCCATTCCCTTGAGCGCAAGGCCAACCCTCGTGCCTGCCGTTGCCTCCTTTACGTCCTCGTCCTGGCTCTGTATGGACCTGACTATTGCGGCCTTTCCGGAGCTGTGCTGCAATGAATCGTGCACCTTGATTGTGCCCCTTGTGACGATGCCTAGCGCCACGGTTCCCACGCCCATGACGTTGAACGCCTTGTCTATGTCGACCCTGCCTGCGCCTGCGTTTGCGGCATCCTTCTTGAACGAAGAGATCAAATCAAGCAGGTTCTCCCTGTCCGCAAACGCTATGTTCTCGAGGGTTATACCTGAAAGTATGTTGCTTATGTCGCTGTCCTTGGTGAATATGGTGCGCTTGTTCAGCAGCGCGGCCGCAACCAGCACCTCGCCGAAGAGCTTGTCTATGGACCTCGTGCTCACCACTATCTGATCTGCAAGAAGCAGCGCCTGGGGAAGCGCATGGAACTTTTCCTCAATGCTGGTCGGCATGAGCCCGACTATGTTGTTGCTTGCAAGCTTCCTGTTGTAAAAGGTTATGCTGTTCTCCGAGCCCTTCTTGCCTATATAGCTAGCGAGCTCCTCGTCAAGCGGTACAGCTATTATCGTGTTCATCCATTCCCCCGAAGCGCAGCGCGGTGCATAACCATAAGATATTTACGTTAGGATGACAATGATTATATACATACTGGTAATTCTATGGACAAGGAAATAGGACTTATAGGGCTTGGCAAGATGGGCAAGGGACTGGCCCAGAATCTGATGAGAAACGGATACAGGGTAATAGCAAGCAACAGGTCCCGGGAGCCGCTTGAGGAAATCGCGGGAAAGGGCGCGGTAAAGGCCCAGACGGTTGAGGATCTTGTAAGCAAGCTGAAGCCGAGAAGGCTCGTGTGGGTGATGCTGACTGCCGGAGAGCCAACGATAAGCATGATAAACCAGCTTGCTGAAAAGCTGGACAGTGGCGACATAGTCATTGACGGATCAAATTCCAATTACAAGGATTCCATGAACATGTACGATACGCTCAAGGAAAAAGGGATAAAGCTGGTTGATGCCGGGTGCAGCGGAGGGCCTTCAGGCGCACTCAACGGCCTTTCTACAATGTACGGCGGCGACGCAGATGTTTGCAAGGAGCTCGAGCCGCTCTTCAAGTCCATAAGCGTGGAGAACGGATCGCTTTATACCGGGCCCGCAGGCTCAGGCCACTTCGTGAAGATGGTGCACAACGCCATAGAATACGGCATGATGCAGTCCATTGCAGAGGGCCTTGAGCTGATAGAGATGGGGCCGTACAAGGACCTCAATCTTGCTGCTATATGCGACTTATGGGACAACGGCTCAGTTATAAGGGGCTATTTAATAGAATTGGCCTCAAGGGCGCTCAAGAAGGACAGGCACCTCTCGGGAATAGAGCCTTACGTGAACGACACCGGCGAGGGCAGATGGTCGATAGAGGCAGCGATAGAGCACGACGTGCCTTTCTCAGTCATATCGCAGTCGCTGTTCGAGAGGTTCAGGTCAAGATCCGAGGTCAGGTTCGGGAACAGGATGCTTGCGGCGCTGAGGCATGAATTCGGCGGCCACGACATAAAGGAGGCAAAGTAGGCCCTAAAAACGCTCTTGAGGGTTGGATTCCCTCCTGGGGCTAATGTTCAATTTCTTATAGGGATTTGGATTAGTCTTGTGGTTTCTGAATTGATTTTATATAAGAAAGCCCACGATTCTGTGGCTTTCTCTAAAACTACCCAACCATATATTTGTCTTGTAAATCTTTATGCTTATTTAATTCAATAACAGCTTCTTTACTTACAGAAGCCCAAACTTCATCGCCAACTTTTTGTTGATTAAAACAACCAATTGCCGTTTCCCTAAGTACGCCTATTACCCTCCTTCTATCCTCCTCAGTTCTGAATTTGAGAACAAAAACTTCTCTACCAGGATCTGTGCCGTCTCTCAGTTTTGGATTGTATACCTTTTTTTGTTTTGTTCCATCCATAAAATCATCAAACATGATTTAATTATATGCTGCTTTAAAATACTTAGACCTTTGCTTTTTTTTCTCATATTTGTATTCGATATATGTTTATTCAGATTTATGCAGAAGGTGTTCAAGAAATTCTTTACTAAAAGAGGGTTCACTTATGAAGGTAACTTCGCTTTGTTCGAATACTATTATTTCTTGTTTAGCACCTCTATCTATTGCACGAACATGCAGGTTTTCCATTAGTTCAGTAAAGTAATCTATTACTGTCTTATTTCGTTGACCGTATATCTCATAAAGTGTATGTTCATTCACGATTACATTATTTGTTAAATCATTTTTCCATTTTCCTCTCTTTAAAGGTTTTCTTATGATTTCCGGTCCTCCTAACCCTTCAAAATCTTTCAGAAATAGCTCTTCAAGTTCATCTAAATCTTTTTGTATGAAAACAGATTTTGATCCCTCTTCTCCTATAACACTCTCACGCATTGGAATTAATAGAATGAGTTTATGATGATGGTCTCTAAAATTGGGTTTTAAACGCTCCCTATCATATTTGTCTGATGGCCTTAATGGTCTAAGCATGCTGTTATTTTTCTCTGAAGTAGGCACTTTATCACATCAAAATAATGAAATTTATAATATATAAACCTTTAGAGGCACTTACAGAGAGAAACTCTAAAGAGATTCAGACATCGCGTATGAAAAATCTCATGTACGAAAATGGGTTAATTCTGCACCACTCTAATCTGTTTTCTTATAAGAAATCCTAAAGTTGTTAAATTCAGGTAAGGGCTTTACAGTCCAAGGGTAAAATAACCTCCTGGGGCTCACGAGGGCTTAGTACCCTCAATGCCATTTCCTTCGCATTGGCATAAAGAATGCATAAATTGATTTTGACACGCTAAAATGGTGCCATACTAAAGAAAAGCAGCAGCTAATTCCTTGCCTCCTCGCTTACCTTCTTTGAGTAGTGCGACTTTACGTAATCTTCCAGGCGCCTCTTGAACTCCTGAGGCGCATCCGATGCCTTGACGGATGCGGCTTGCCTGCCGTCCTCGTATATTATGCACGAGGGGTTCTCCCCTGTTCCCGGAAGCGATATGCCTATGTTCGCCCTCTTGCTCTCCCCCGGGCCGTTTACCACGCATCCCATTACCGCGACTTTCATCTCCTCAACTCCCGAATAGCCGCTGCTCTTCCATTCGGGCATCTTTTCCTGCAGATAACCGGTAAGCTCCTGTGCCATCTCCTGGAATACCGTTGAGGTTGTCCTCCCGCAGCCAGGGCAGCTTGACACCAACGGGGAGAAGTGCCTTATGTCAAGAGACTGGAGTATCTGCCTTGCGACTATCACCTCCTCAGACCTGCTCGATCCTGGTGTCGGCGTCAACGATACCCTTATCGTGTCGCCTATGCCCTTTGTAAGGAGCAATGCGAGCGCGGCGCTGGATGCTGCTACCCCTTTGCTTCCAAGTCCCGCTTCGGTAAGCCCCACATGGAGCGGCTGCTCTATCCTTTCGGCTAGCATGTCGTATGCCCTTACCATCTGCGGCACCTCCGATATCTTGGTGCTCACTATTATCCTGTCGGGCTCAACTCCGTACTCTATGGCCTTGTTGACAGATTGCACCGCGCTTTCGACTACCGCATCTACGGTTATGTCATCGGCGCTCTTGGGGTTCTTGCTTCTTGTGTTGTCGTCCATGAGCTTCGTTAGTACCGTCTGGTCAAGCGAGCCCCAGTTGACGCCTATCCTCACCGGCTTGCCGTAGTCCTTTGCGACGTCCAGTATTGCCTTGAAGTTGTCATCGTGCTTTTCCCCGAATCCAACGTTCCCGGGGTTTATCCTGTACTTGTCAAGCGCATCCGCGCATTCCGGCACCTCCTTGAGCAGCTGGTGGCCGTTGTAGTGAAAATCCCCAATAAGCGGTATGCTGTATCCCAAGTCGTCAAGCTCCTTCCTTATGCCCTTTACGGCCTTTGCCATCCGCAGGTTCTGCACCGTGAACCTCACCAGCTCCGAGCCAGCCTTGTATAGCTCTATTATCTGCGCAACAGTGGTATTCACGTCCCCTGTATCTGTGTTGGTCATGCTCTGCACGGCAACAGGGTGCTGCGAGCCTATGTACATGTCCCTGACCCTCACCTGCAGGCTCCTCCTCCTAGGGAGCCAGTTGGATTCCCCCGGTTTCTGCATCTCAAGAATCATAACATCAACCCTTTTCCTGCACTCTGTAAAGCTCGTAGGGCATGGTGAACTTCATGTTCTCCCTTATTACTTCGAGCTCCTGCACGGCAGCACCCTCATTCCTGAACCTGTCGGCCATCTCCTGCACTATGTGCTCCGGTGCGCTCGCCCCTGCCGATATGCCAAGTACTTTCTTGCCCTCGAGCCATTCCTCCTTTATCTCGCTGCCGTTGTCTATGAGGTAGGCGTCTATCCCAGCCATCTTTGCGGTGTCTACAAGCCTGTTCGAATTGGAGGAGTTCCTGCTTCCGACTACCAGTATTATGTCGCACTGCTTTGCCGCCTGCTTTATTGCGGCCTGCCTGTTGGTAGTGGCATAGCATATGTCGTCCGACGGCGGCGCCTTTATCCCCTTGAATCTGCCCTTCAGCGCCGCTATCACAGCCCTGCATTCGTCTATGGAAAGCGTTGTCTGCGTAAGGTATACCAGCTTATCAGGGTCCTTCGGATTCAATTTTGCAACCTCATCCGGCGTCTCCACTATCTGCGTGATGTCGGGCCTTATGCCCATGACCCCTACCGCTTCCGGATGGCCCCTGTGGCCTATGTATATTATCTCCTTGCCCTCCCTTGCGAACCTCTCGACCTCTATGTGTATCTTTGTCACAAGCGGGCATGTTGCGTCTATCGTGGTAAGATTCCTGGATTTCGCCTGCTCCCTGACCTTGGGCGCTATCCCGTGCGCCGAAAATATGCATATGCTCCCTTCCGGTATCTCGGACACCTCTTCCACGAATATCGCGCCCTTGGAGCGGAGCGCGTCGCACACCGTCTTGTTGTGGACTATCTCATGCTTCACGTATATCGGCGCGCCGAAGGCTGCAAGAGCCTCCTCGACCGTGTTTACGGCACGGTCCACTCCCGCGCAGAACCCGCGCGGCCCTATGAGCAGAACCTTCTCTACCAAATCATTCCCCCATTACCTGCAGTATTACCTTCCTTTTCCTCTTTATTATGTCGAAATCAAGCACGACTATGTCCTGGTCCCTGTCCAGCATCAGCTTCCCGTCCTTCAGCGGCACGGTTATGCTCGGCCCCAGAAGCGCCGATCTCACGTGGCTCTTGCCGTTGTTGTCAGCGCCTATGCCGTTTATGTCCGCCACGCTCCTGTGGTGCAGGTAATCTGCGCCAGAGGGCGCAAGCCTTTCAAGCGCCTCGTGCATCTCCTTCAGGCTCCTGGGCTCGTGCTTCATTGTGCTTATGCTTGCGGTTGAGCAGCCTATGAAGACCGTTGCTATTCCGTTCCTTATCCTGCTGGAGTCTATCGACTTCTGCACGTCCTTGGTTATGTCTATTATGTAAAGGTCCTCCACCGGCTTCTCGAAATATAGTTCCACTGTCTTTACGGTCATGAAAGCACCTCCTATTCGCCCATTATCTGAACGACTACCTTCTTCGGCTTCTCCATTCCGTCGAAGTCTATCATGAATATCTGCTGCCATTTGCCTATTATTATCCGGTTGTCCTTGAAGGGTATGGTTATTCCCGGCCCTACGATTGACGGCCTTACGTCGCTGTGCTTCTCACCTGGGCTGTGCGCCTTGGACGGCGCGATCCTCTCAAATGCTGCCTTGACGTCGGTTATGTTCCCTATCTCGTTGTCAAGGGTCGTTATGCACACGTTCGGGTCGGTGCTGTGTATCGTCGCTATCCCGTCCTTCATCTTTGAGTCTACTACTGAGTGCTCTACGGGGCGCGTTATGTCAACGAAGCCCATTCCGTTTGTGTCCTTCTTGAAATGCAGTTCAACGGTCTTTATTTTCATACTAACACTAGAAGAGGATACAGATTAGATGGTTATTATACCTATCATTCGGGTACGTCAATGGGCGAATCGCACTGCGTTGGTATGCGTACTTTTGCACAGGGAAAGAGCGTTTTGGCAATCGGCTCTGTAGAATTCCTCTAATCTAAGTCCGAACCAAAGAGTTTTACGTCTCTGGTTCGGTTGGTCATAGACCATTATGACCAGTAATAGTAGAGAATCGAAGTATAAAGTATTTACAGAAATTGGATTCAGGGAATCCAAACGTGTC
>JAGWHU010000014.1 GCA_028866575.1 Candidatus Micrarchaeota archaeon
GTATTAAGGGCAGTAACCCACGCTGTCGTGCCGTTTGACTGGTACAGCGCCGCAACACTTTCAGGCCCTAACGGCCCATATGCTACGTAGACCATGCCCCCTTCCAGCAATACCGTTGAGGAAATGCCCTCGCTGCTGCTGTCAAGGCTTGCCTTCCAGTTGACAGTGCCGTTAGCCATGCCTGCAGAGTATACGTTCCCGTTCCAGTCCGTGAAATAAACGTTCCCGTTAAGGACCATGGGCGTAGATGTTATGAAGGAATTGGTGTTTATTACCCATGCCTGGGTTATGTTTGCTATATTTGAGGAGTTTATCGTCGAGTTGGCTTGATACCTCGTATTGTTGTTGTTCAATATAAGAGATGTCCAGTCCCCACCTCTTACCTGCTGGGATACTGCAAAAGCTACGCATAAGGAGAAGGCAAGCGCAAGCAACAGCAATTTCTGTACCAAATGCGATACACCCCTGGATAATCTATTTAGATAAGCTTATAAGCTTTTCATCAAAATATATCATAAAAGTGGTAAATATTGTCATGGAGAACCTTTTGGTCCTTGCAGTCAATGATATCCTATTCAAACCGATCCTTATAAACAAGCCCTTTTAATACCTCTGCAAGGCATAGGAAAGAATATATATCTCCTCAACAAGAAAATATTCTGTATAATCTTTGTTTTTTGGCAAAAACTCAAGTTTATATGCAAAATGAGGTTAGCGGGGGTAAGATGCAGCATCGTAATTTGTTCATACTTAGTGCAATTAGCATAATCTTTGTATTGCTATTGATAGTGCCGAAGGCACAGCCTGTCACAGGCGGCGAATGGACATCATTGACATTTGACAACAACAATACAAGATACCAGGCCAATTCCACGATAAACAGCATGAATGTCGGTAGTCTTGTCCCTGCATGGAACATCACAACACATAATTCCATAACTTCTACGCCGCTTGTCCAGAACGGCAACGTATATTTTGATGACTGGGGCGGCTTTATATGGTCCGCAAACGTAGTTACAGGCAAAGTCAACTGGCGCAAATACATAGGTGCAGCAATATCATCCACTCCTGAACTGTACAACGGAACGCTTTACGTGACGTATGGTCCTGGCAGTGCTGCGGATTCTGGGGCAGTAGGGATAAATGTAGCTAAGAATGGGAACAAGACTACTGTTATTGCATTGAATGCCGCGACAGGCGAAACTTACTGGGCAAACACGCTTCAGACCAAAATGAATGCAATATGGTCATCCCCTATAATATACAAGGGTTTGGTTTACGTCGGTGTAGCTTCCTCAGGAGACGAGTCGCAAAGCACATGGAAAGGGGCAATTTTCGCCCTTAATGCCAGAACAGGAGTCGAAGCATGGAATACATCTGTTGCAGGACCAGACGGCGGTGCCGCAGTATGGAGCTCTGTAGTCGTTGATCCTGTGCTCAATGAAATATACTTCGGAACCGGAAATGCGTATTCATCGCCAGCAACAAAAGCATCAAATCCGGCCAACGACATAGCAGCAGCAAATGAATTGATTCTTAATCTTTCAGGGTCATTTTCCTGGATTTCAAGCCAAAATTCTCTCATAGTCTCTGTAACTGGAAATTCTGTAGGCACATATTCAACCTCTAACGTTGCACTTGCCGCACCTGGAAGCATTGAAACACAGACATTTACTGTAACGTCAAACGCTGCATTGCAGACGCTTACAACCACGACCGGGAATTTCTACAACATAACGCAAGTATCGTTGGACAGCCCTAATAACCATGGAGCAAACCCTTCCCTCAACGGAATTGTAATAGAAGAATATACCAGCTCATTTGCGCCTAATACCGTAAATTCAATAAACGCGACAACCACGCTGGAAAATTCGCTCTACAGCTATTCAATCGTATCATTGGATGCAACCAGCGGGCAAATCGTATGGTACAACCAAACCTGCACACTTGGACTTAGCGCGTGCGCCGACGCGGACTTCGGATCGACGCCCAACCTGTTCTCATTCACGAACAGCATAACCAGCATTACTTACAACGCGGTAGGCATCGGGGGAAAAGACAGCAATTATTATGTATTCAACAGGGAAAATGGCGTTCTTCTGGAAAAATTCACGAACATCGGAACTTCAGAATCTCAAAATTTCTCTGATGGTGGAATAATAGGAATTGCAGGAACTACCGGCACAAATAATCCCGAAATATTCGTTCCATCATTTTATTACCAATCAGGAACAGGAATATACGGTGGCATAATCCAAGCATTGAATACCTCAACTGGAAACAAAGATTGGAACTTTTCTACTACTGGAATTACTGATGGATCTGTTGCGGTTATTCCTGGTGCTATATTATTCGGAGATGCACACTTCACTTCTATTGGAAATGGAGATTTATACGCAATTTCAACATCTGGAGTCCAATTATTCCATAGTAAACTTCAAAATGGTATGGACTCTGGTGTATCTGTTGCTGAAGGACATGTTTTTGCAACAGGTTTCTTGAGTCCATCAAAAGCTTCATCAAATACTTTAGGTATTTACGCGTTTTCGTTGCCTCCTGTATTGACTATAAGCAACATAGTTGCAGATGGGGGGCAACCAATTACGCTAACGGCAAAAATTTCAAATTCGATTAAACCTGATGAATATTCGTTCTATTTTTTCAATGAAAACGGCATACAAACAAATCTTGTTTACGGGTCAAACGGCATCTGCAATGGCGCAAATGTCATAATAACGGCCCAAGCCGCCGAGTGCACGCTCGATCTTGGCATAGGCGGTTTTAGTCCCACATTCTACACATTCGGGGTCGGCGTAACGAGCGGCTCGAATACTTTCAATTCCATACCTGTGTCCGTAGCGGTATACGGAGATTCCAACAATACGAATTCCAATTCGCCAACATTGAAGATAGCGCCAACCTATGCTATGCCATCTACCGGCCAAAGCGAAACATTTAGCCTTAAGATAAGCGGAGGCGTAGGTCCTTTCAGCATAGCATTATACAACATGACGGGAAATGACCAGATGGGAAGCAATCTAATCGTGCAGTCTCCTGGAGGCTCTAACTCGATAACCTTTACCGTTGGTAAGTCAGGGTTATTCAGGTTTGATGCGATAGCAACGGATCTTGGCACAACGAACCCGTTCGTATTCAACTCAAGCAGGAGCGTCATAAGCGTAAATACCCTTGTGGCAAACGCGCCTATAGCAAACAGTACATTGATAAGCGATGGCCAAAAGGTGAACATAGCTGCGCAGCCAAGCGGCGGCTCTCCGCCCTACGGTTACCAGTGGTACAATAGCACTTCAAGCACAGCAGCATGGAACAATTGGAATTCTACAAGGGACGGCATACTTCTGGATAGCATGGAAAGCGGCTGGAGCGGCTTTAGCCCATCCTCTACGGAATATGCCGACTATGCGCAGGGCAACTATGTCGAAGGAAACGGCTCTGCTGCACTGGTTACTACAAACGGCAACGCCAAGATGATCAAGTACATACAGCCTACGGACTTGAGTAGCGCTACCAATTTCTATTTCTGGGTGCTGGTACCAAACTCCGTACTTGTTAAAAACGGCACCACGGGAATAGAGCTGGACTTTGCAAGGACCACAAACCTTAACAATCAGTTCCAGTGCTACTTTGACGGGGGCATGCTCAGGAACGGATGGAACCCTCTTGTCATAAACAAGAGCGACTGCATTAATGTCGTAAACAATGTGCCATCCAACGCACCAGCAAGCTGGGCTGGGATAAATGCAATAATGTTCCAGGTATACCCATCGATAAACGCGCCGGTCTTCCAAGTCAACTTCGACAACCTGAGGTACAACTACAACGGCGGCATATTCGGCAAGGCCGTGATAATGATAAACTTTGACGACGGATACAAGAACGTTTCAAGCACGGCATACCCAATACTCAAGGCATACAACCTCACGGCTACCGCATTCATACTTCCTGGGCTTCTCAACAACACTCCTCTGAACAGCAACAGCCCGACGTGCACAGGAAACGTGATAAGCAATACCGCAGAGGCTGGCTGCGAGGACTACATGACCGTGAATGATCTTAATATCCTGTACAACGGCGGGTGGGACATAGCAAGCCATACATGGGACCATTCAGGGGACCCGCAAGGGCTCCTCAACAATACAATCGGCCAGAACGTAATCTTCGAAATATTCAACAGCACCGCGTGGCTCAAGCAGAACGGCTTCACGCGCTCTGCGCGATTCTTCGCCTATCCTGACGGGGCATACAACGCGCTCATAATACAGGATGTCAAGAATGCGGGATACGTGCTGGCAAAGTACGGAAGCGGGGACTCTGTAAGGCAGCCGAACCTTTACGGTGGCGAGCCCTACAACCTTACATATACCGTAAAGGCTACTGACATTACCAACACTGTCCCTGTTAACACAATAGAATCCAAGATAAACGATGCGATAGCGCAGAAGGGCCTTCTGATAATAACATTCCACCAGGTATTCAGCAACAACGAGGCGGAAAGGAACGTATCTGCATACAACGAAACCCAATTCACGCAGGTCGTAAGTTACATAGCATCGCAGCAGAAGGGCGGAAACGTAATAGTAACGAACTTTAGCGACTATTATTCGATGCTCAACCATCCAATACAAAATTCAGGCGCAGCCTCGATTGCGGTATCGCCTGCATCAAACACGTACTATTACTATGGCGTAAACGATTCAACCAACGCAATATCATATTCACAAAAAATATTCATCACGGTAAACAGAACCCTCAGCATAACAAACTTCACCGCAAACAAGACCTCGGTAAATGTCGGCGAACCTGTCGGATTCAGGAACACCACAGTTGACGGAACCGGCAACAATATATTCAGCTATTCGATACTCACAGGCCCAACTGGAGGGAGCATGACCAGTACTGGCCCCAACGCATTTTCCTTCACATCTGCAGGGACATACGTTGTAAATCTTAGGGTTGTGGACCAGTCCGGTGAAACGGATAACGCAACTGCAACTATAGCTGTGGCAAGCTCGGCGACAACCACAATACCCAGCGGAGGCGGCGGAAGCACAGGCGGCGGAGCGGGTGGCGGCGGTGGCTCCTCAGTGCCTGTTGTAAGCTACTCAAACGGCTGCGCCATTATAACTAACGTCGCAGTGCCCAACAGCTTCAGCTTCACGCTTGACGGCAAGCAGGTTAAGGCAACCGACAACTTCATCGGCAGCAACTACACGAGCATAATAGTAGATGGGTCCACTTACGTGCTGAACCTTAACGGGCCTTCTACGATAAATGGCCTTGAATTCAACCTTACGAGGGTTTCATACCTTCCAATACAGCATACCGTGAGCTTTGCAGTATGCCAGCAAAGCGGCAAGGGCGTAAATCACCCCAATGCCACTACCAGCATAGCCATAAACATATCAACCAACCCTGTCAAGATAACCGTAGAGCCGAAAAACGCGACGCAGCTAATATCCGTAAGCAACACGATACCAAGCGTATCTCCTCCTGCTAACTTCACGCTTCTGTCAGCTATACTGCTGTCCGTGGGCAACCTCACGAACTCCACAACATTGGCAATCAGCATGAACTTCAAGTGCGGCCTGGCAGGGGTAAGTCCGTACGTGCTCAAGGACGGGACATGGAAAGCAATAACCCCATTCTCATACAGCAACGCAAGCGCTTCGTGTGCGGTTAAGTTCACGATACCTGCAAAGGATCCGGTGCTTGCCCTCATGCAGCGCACATCAACTCAGAACAGCATAGCCCCCCAACAGCAGCAGGTGCCCAAGCAGTCCAACGTAACTACACAGCCAAGCCCAACGGTAAATGCTCAGCGCGCATCCAATGCCTCAAATTACCTGTCACAGGCAAAGAGGGACATAATAGCCAGCGTACTCGTGATTGCAGGGCTAATGGCGCTGATAGGCGGAATACATGCGACGAAGCTCAGGAAGAAGATGAAGAAATACGCCTATAAGCGAAGGGTAAAGAGAAAGGGCTACAAGCACAAGGCAAAAGGCGCGTAACGCACCAAGCGCCTTGCAAGAGAGGAAGCGGTGCCGTTGCTGATCTTGGCCATGATAATGGCAGTAACGACGCATATGGTAATGCTTATATAGAGCAAAATTCCTAAATTCTAGTGTTATTGGTGCGTTAGGGTAAACATAGGAGCGAAGAAGATTTTATGCCAAACACATTGCCAGAACGTAATGCAAGGGAGCTGTTAGAGATAGTTGCCATACTGGTGGTGTTTGAATTCGCGCTTATAGCCGCAATATTCGTTTTCCAGGCTCCGATACGCAAGCCAATAGTGCAAACAATACCATCCAGCGTGCCGTACGAGTCCATGATCAACCTCGTGACGTGGACGCAGAGCAACGGCTATTCCGCGCTCCAATGGAACGCCATAACGGAACTGAGCATATTCCACGTATGGCCCAATGCCAACGGCAGCATAACATACGACGTAGGGGGAGCTCCGCTTGACTACAACGCGATAATTGCAACGGCGCATTCCCACAACGTCAAGGTGTTCCTGGCGTTCGGAGGAGACGGTGTAAGCCCTACAATAATAAACAACATACTCGCCAACTCCACCCTGAGGGCCATATTCATAAACAACCTTGTGACGGAGGTGCAGAACAGGGGTTACGACGGTTTGCACGTGGATTTCGAGGGGACGTTCAACAAGACCCAGTTCACAACTTTCGTGCAGCAGCTCTCAGCAGCCCTCTGGGCAAAAAATCCGAATGCGCTGATAGACGTTCAGGTAGCTGATTGGGAATCCTCCGATTTCAACATGCCGGCGCTTGAGCCATATGCAACGCACTTCAATCTCATGTTCAATCCGACTATCACGGACATGAACTCATGGGCAAACCAGCTGCAGAACCCCTACAAGATGGCCGCGGGTTATGACTTCCAGGACGATCCGGAGAACCCCACCATACTGCTTCCCAAGCTTGTGGCCGACAGGCAGGCAAACTACGGCATGTTCTTCTGGCAGGCTCAGACCGCAAACGCCTCTTACTACAGCGTCATAGAGCAGGCACTTGCAAGCTACAGTACCTCGACAACCACCCTGTCCACTAGCACCGCATCCACAACAGCATCAACCACAACGGCCTCGACAACCATAGCCTCGACCACTAAATCAACCACGTCAACTTCTACGCCTTCCACTGCAACAACAACCACCATACCCGCAGCAAAGTTCAGCATAGGGGAAAGCGTGCTCGTACTGTACCCGACAACGGTATGGAAGACGCCAACAAATGCAACGAGCATAGGCTCTGAGCCGATAGGCGCAATAGGCCAGATAATAGCAAATCCGCATTTCGACAACTACACAAAGCTCTGGTTCTACAATACATCCTTCCCCGGGATAACCGGGTGGGTGAAGGAAAAGCAATTCCAGCTTATTGCCACCACATCAACCGCATCGTCAACTACCACTGCAGCAACCACCACAACAGGCACAACTTCAGCATCTACCAGCACAGCCGGAACTACAGTACCAACTACCACACTGACATCAGCTTCAACGACAGCATCAACCGCATCAAGCACCGCCTCGACAAGCTCAACAACCTCTACAACCGTACCTACAAGCTCCAGCACCACTATAAGCACATCCATACCCACTACGACGTCAATAAGCGTCACATCGAGCGTTTCAACGACCACGGCCCCATCGACCACAGCATCTACAACAATCTCTACCACGAGGACTACAACGGCAACATCGACAAACCCCACAACCACACAATCGACAACAATCTCTACCACAAAGACGACAACAGCCCCTACAACATCAAAGTCCACGACATCCACCGCATCATCCACATCCTCTACTGCCACTTCTACCACAGCATCCTCCACAAGCCCGTCAACGACCAGCGTGCCCACAACCACAATCCCCTCAATATCAACATCAAACTCGATCGTTTCGGTCAACGGAATCGTTTCCAGCAATTCGCCGATCAACATAAACCTCAGGTCCGCGAATTCCATAATAAATATCACGTCTAATACGCAGGTAACAGCCAATGTCGTTATAGCCAACATAACCGGCAACGTGTTGAGCGGCGCATTACCTCAACTACCGAACAATGCCATACTCCTGGCATTAATGATAAACTACACAAAGACCTCAAACACGCCGCTTTACGCGAGCTTCAGTACTGCATATCCGTGCAATGTGCCCTCAAGTTCCATATACGTCGCACAGCTCTCCAACGGGGCATGGACACCGATACCGTACAACGCGAACCAGCCTGCCTGCTCGGTATCGTACAGCATAACGGAAGACCCGATAATAGGCATATTCGTGCAATCAAGCCCGGCAACGACATCAACGACCACTGCAGCAACCACGACGATTTCAAGCGGCGGATCTGGAGGAGGCGGTTCCGGCGGTGGCGGAGGCGGCTCGTCAAAGCCCGTCGTATCCAGCACCACCAACGGATACATAATATCGAACATGGGGCAGCTCGACACTGTCAAAGTTACCCTGAGGAACGAAACGGTAAGCATCATAGAGAATTACATCACGCCAACTTCTGCAGGGCTTACAATAAACGGGAATTCCTCATACGTCCTCAACGACAGCAACTTCTACAGGATATCCTCGATATCCAACTATACAACTTACATAAGGCTGCTGAACATCTCTTACATACCGATAAAGCAGACGATAACTGTTTACCTATATTACAATTATTCGGGAACCGTGGCGCCTTCAAATGTAACCCAACTAAATGTAAGCGTGTCGCTGCAGAACCTTACGGTTGTAAACGTCACTCCGGTATCTGATGCAAACGAGGTGAGCATTGAGAACCTGACCCTTGCAACTCCGATGCCCCCGAAACACTTTGTAAAGATATCATCATTTGGCGTAAACGTGGATTCTAGCACGATAAATTCCTTGACGGTAACCGTCGACTACCCGTGCGGAATCAATACCAAATCAATAACGCCATTCGAGCTGGAGAATTCTACATGGGTGAAAATAAACCCATTCTACGTTAATTCCACCGCATGCATCCTATGGTTCTACATGCCTAAGAACCAGACAGTCTCACTTATGCAGTTCGAGCCCTCACAGACTACGTCAGTCTCTACAACTACAATCAAGGCGGTGCCTGTAATAGCCGGGGCTTTCGGTCCGCCTAAGGCGCAGAGGGCATTCACGAACTACCTGTATGTAATAGCAGGCATAATGGTTGCGATTACGCTTGCCATGGTGGCCTTCGTCTATGCAAGGATTGCCAGCGGCCGCATAATGATAACGCGCCGCCACATACTTGCGATGTATCTTCTAGGATTGACCGCAGCTCTGCTTGCAGGCATATACGCATACACCGCGACAAGCCATTACGTAAACGTTCAAAAGCCCGTGCTGAACCAGATACCCAATGTGACATCCATTCCTGCCAACGCAACCTCTGCCAACCAGGTAGTAAGGTTCCGTGAATACGATCTTCCATTGGGCACGAAATGGTATGTGCAGGTAACTGGCGACAACGGCATTTATACCGGATCTGGCGTTTCCGATACGAGCCTCGGCCATCTCAACTACACTACCGGATACATAAACCTCACAGTCCCTGCAGGCATCTACTACTACACCATAAAGGAGATGCCAGGATACAACATGGTGGATTACCAGGTAAGGAACCAGGGATACGTCAACGTATCCGCTACAAGCGGCTCAAAGCTGCTGATCGGTATGTTCGTGCCGTGCACGCAGGGCTGCGCATATAGCAACCAGACGATCTCATTTGAGCAGCTGGGCCTTCCTGTTGGCACCCAATGGTCGATAAACGTGGACGGGGTTTCGCAGACGTCCAACACGCTGTTCATAAACTTCACAGAGCCTGTAGGCATACACTACTACTCCGTTAGTGGCATTCCAGGATACGGCACTTATCCAGTAAATGGGAACGCGGACCTTGTCTTCGGCAGCAACACCTACAGCGTCTTTGTAAGCTTCGCGAAGCAGTAATGATAACGAGCATGATTGCACATGAAATGCCTTTCCCTGATGCAGCCCTATGCCGAGCTTGTGGTAACCGGCAGGAAGACGATAGAGCTCAGGAGCTGGAACACGAAATTCAGGGGCAGGTTCATAGTCCACGCATCAAAGAAGACTGACATCGAGGCATGCAGGAATCTAGGCATCGACCCTTCATCTCTGGCCAATGGCGCAGCAATAGGCACCGCTTGCATATACGGGGTAAAGGAGTACAAGGACAGGAGGGGGTTCCTGTCGGATTCGGACAGGCACCTGGCCGATTACGGGAAATACCGCAAATCCAGGTACGGCTTCATGCTTGAGAAGGCCAGAAAATTCAGGAAGCCAATTAGGCTGAAGGGAATGCTCAACTTCTTCGATTTTGATTACGGCAAACGCAATAAATAGCTTGCCAGCACATATTCAACGGGATTGAATGGCCGTGAACATAGATCTCGCGTATCTCATGCAGCCGCTTGTGATCACAATAGCTTCCTTGCTGCTCGTCATATACTGCTATTACAAGAGGACCCTGACAAAATGGGTTTTCCTGTATTCCTTCATAGCATACTTCCTGGCGATAGCGGTTAAGGCCGTATTCCAGCACTTCACGATACCTCTTTTGGCATCTACCGGCAACCTCTACTACGAGGGCCTGTACTTCGGGCTCCAGACTGTCATACTGGAGATAGGCCTTGCGTACGTGTTCGCAAAATATGCCATATCAAAGAAGCAGATGTCCATGAAGAACGCCAGCGGGTACGGCATAGGCCTAGCATTCTGGGAGAACGGCGTGCTTCTCGGTATCATATCCATGCTAAACATACTGGTGATATATTCCACCATAGCTTCCGGGGGTCCGGCATCAGCCGCGCTCTACAACGGGCTGCTTCAGACGCAGCCCGGGCTGTTCCTGCCGGCTTCAAGGGCATTTGTCATCATTGCCCTTGGCACGCTTGAGCGTGCATCATCCTTCATCCTCCACTTCGCCTGGGGCTACATCGTGCTCCTTGCGGCATTCTACAGGAAAAGGATGTATCTTGCTGTTGCATTGCCTATGGGGCTCGTGGACTTCATAGTGGTATTCGTAAACGTGATAGGCACGGTAAAGTTCGAGCTGATACTCTTCGGGATAGCGATGGCGAGCCTTGCCATTGCGCTGTACATAGGGAGCAGGAAGGGCAGGTAAGCGTAACGCCGCTTGGATTTTTCCCTTGCCGGAGCTAAATTTAAATAGGTTCGCATCCAACTCTCAAAGATGAACAGGCACGCCGACCTAGTAATGGCAGCGGTTCTGCTTATTTTGGTAATCAGCATACTGCTCAACATGCCTGCAAAGGGGCCCTTGGCAAGGGCAAACAACCCCGCATTCATGCCTGGCAACTCATCCATCACAATCAACATAACCCAGTCGGGCAACGGCTATTACGTGTCAAACATAACTTCCATAAGCCCATTCATTGTAACGCTCAACGGCTCGGCTTTCAGGGGGTACGTAAGCTACATAACCCTTGGCTCCACCGGATTGGTGCTCAACGGCTCGGTATACGCATTGCATGCCGGAAGCCCGGTGCTGGTATACTCGCGACCCGGTATTGACTTCTATGCGGAGCTGGTGAATGCATCATACTACTCCAAGCCCTCCACAGTCGGCATACTGTTCTACACAGCGCCGTCATATACGAGGCCCATATTAAACCGCACATACACGTTTTCAGGGGTCTCATCCGCAGTGATAAACGTAAGCGGCACCAACTCCTCAATAATCCTGAGATCTGCGAAAAGCGGATCCGCAATAATCGTAATAACAAACCTCACCAACTCGGTAGAGACTGCGCCTGCAAATTACACCGCGCTGCTCATACTTAGGATAAACGTAACATCCTCAGCCAACGTCACCGAATCTGTCAGCTTCAGGTACCCGTGCGGCATACTCCCCGGCGCTGTCGTGCCGTACAAGCTCGAGAGCAACGGCACATGGAGCAAAATAGCATACACCTCTAATTCAACAGGATGCAGCATAGGGCTGGATGTGCCCCCGGATCCCGTAATAGGGATGTTCGAGAGGAGCAACTACCTGCCAACTACATCGTCCATATCATCAACCATCCTGCCTACAACCTCGGTAATATCCGCGCCGACAACAATAGGGCAGTCATCGCTTTCGGAAACAAGGGACGTGGAGGCCACCTCGGTAGTCGTGATAGTCATCATAGTCGCTGTGATTGCGTATTATGCATCGGCCGCAAGGAGGAAGCCTGACGGGCAGAAGGAGAAATGATACTATTCCTGCCGCTTGCCACCGGCAACGCATAAATATTTTCCATCGGAATCAATATCACGATCGATTGGGTTGGTTCTATAGTAGATTATATCGGGTTTCCGCCTGTCAGGATAGGGAACGTTGAGTTCGGCGTGGACGTAATAAGGACCAGGAACAGGAACGCCTATGCAAGGGTGAGGAACGGCTCCGTAATCATAAGCCTGCCGCATTCCCTGAAGGGCGGCAAAGCAGACGAGATTGCGCTCAACCTGTACAAAAGGCTGCAGAGGGACATGCTGAAAAAGCCCGAAAAGTACATGCACCAGGGGAAAAAGGAAGAGATACTCTTCAGCAATGGGGAGGCCTTGAGCATACTCGGCAGGGATTTCAGGTTCGTGGTATCATCATCTGACGCAAGCAATGCGAGGGGCCGCATTGTCGGGAGCGATGTCATAATAAAAATCCCCGCGTCGATGGACCAATCCCAAAAGGAAAAAGCGATAGCAAGCATCGGGAGGCGCCTCATATCAAGGGAAATATCCGGAAAGGTGGAGGAGCGGCTCAATGCCATCAATGCCGCGTATTTCGGCAGCGCGATAAGCACGGTAAGGCTCACGAACGCGTCTACGAAATGGGGCTCATGCTCCACGTCAAGGAGGTTCGATGGTGCGAAGATACTGATAAACTTCAAGCTCCTGTTCATGCCTGAGGAATGCCTTGACTACGTGATAGTGCATGAGCTCGCGCATACCAAGATCCACAACCACTCGAGGGAATTCTGGGAAATAATCGGGCGCGTAATTCCCGACTACAAGGAGCGGAGGAGGGTTCTCAGGGATCACGCCTATACTATCAAAGGGCCTTACACCGGGCCGAATGCCGCAGCGCAGGAATCAGGATACCCGAATCCTGCATAATAATGCATTATACTTCCGCTAAGGCGTGTTTTGGGATTCATTTAAATACGTTTCATCTGCATATTGAATCGCCCGGCGTAACCGACCTTTCCCGGGACTAAGGTGGATAAATGAATATTGACAGCAAGAGGACGCGGCTATCCGACGAGCACGTCGAATTCGCCAAGGATCTGCGCAACCTTGTAATATCCCTTACCCCTGTGTCCAATGTGATAAGCGTATCCGCATTCTTCCACAAATGGGTGCTTAAGAAGAGGGGCGTCCATAAGGTCGTGGGCAAGATCAAGAAATACAGGAGGAAGCAGTTGCTCAAGTCAAGGGCAAGGAGGGCCTGACCCAATCCCTCCAGATGCTATGCTATTTCAGGGAAATCGGTTTCCTGTGCGGCTCTGTAGAATTCCTCTAATCTAAGTCCGAACCAAAGAGTTTTACGTCTCTGGTTCGGTTGGTCATAGACCATTATGACCAGTAATAGTAGAGAATCGAAGTATAAAGTATTTACAGAAATTGGATTCAGGGAATCCAAACGTGTC
>JAGWHU010000015.1 GCA_028866575.1 Candidatus Micrarchaeota archaeon
CGCCGGCTGTCGCAGCGAGCCAGTAGCGGCCGCCCGACGGCTGACGCACGGGAAGCGACGTATTGGGAGCAGAACACGGATTTTCCGTGGTTCTGAACGTGTGTCAGGAACGCCAGCACGCCGAGATAGTTGTACGGCAGGCCGATGTCCTGACCGAAATACGTAATGAGCGCCTGGTCCTGGGCCTTGGTCAGCGGCGGGTCAAAGCGCAGAAATTCAACTGGCGTGCCCCGCGTATGCAATGCGCTGACCGAAGTTGAGTTTTTCACGCCGCCCGACCACGCTTCGACGCATGAGCCGAGCGAGAAATAGTGAAGCTTCTTCAGGTCCGCACCGCCTTTCACCATGCCGATTGCCACCGCTTCAGCTTGCGCGTCAAACACCCAAGCAGCATGCGAGAACGGCGACCACGTTAGCCATTCGATTACGCGAGAGGGGAACAGCGATTTGCCGCGATAGAGGGCGATGCGCACGGGCTAATGCTGGGGTGGTTGATTGCCGGGTTGATGTTCGACGAGCCATTGAATTTCCGACGGGGCCATCCAACCTTTTCCGTTCTCGGTTGATTTGCAATCATGCCAGTTTTTATCGGAACATTCACCGTAAATGGCAGCGCGGAGTTGTCTGACTTGTTGCTCGGTCATAAGCCTTAAAAGCGGGGCCGTCGCTGGGACGAGAGCCGACGGCCCCTGGTCGGAGGAATGCCGACTAAAATGTCAGACCAGCGAACGCGGAAAGCAATTGATTGTTCTTCGGGAACTGCGCCCCGAGGCCGACGCCCGCGTAGAAGTTTTGGCCGAGCGCCTTTTTGAAGCGCACGCCGACTTCGCCAAACAGACGCGAATCCCAATGCTCGCCCGCCGCCAGCGGGTCAAGGTAGCTGCCGCCGTCCAGATAGAGCGTGGTCTTAACGTCCCAGAGGATTGCCGAAAGGCCGAGGCCGCCCTGAACGCTGATGAGCGAACCCATGACACCCTCATTGCGCGTCACGCATTCGAGCGAGATAGCCGTTTGAACGGCTGAACTTGTGCTGGGCGTTGGCCGCCACAGGTCGTATGAGCCAGCGAGGTCATTGAGCAGCGGATGGCTGCTGCCTTGCATGGCCGTTGCGCCGGTCCACAGGTCGAAGCGGTTCAGCCGAAACGTCACGAGGTTGGTGTTGAACGCCGTGAAGTAGCCGAACACGGTATTTTCCAGTCCATTGATGCCCGACGGCGGCGGGTTGGTGTTGACCTGCGCCGAGGCGAGCGCGAGGGATGCGAGTAACAGCAGGCTAGTCAGTAACTTTTTCATTGTTCCTTTCGTTTAGGTTTGGGGTGAAATTATGGCTTCGGGTTTGGGTCGCTTGGCTTAACGTCCGACTTCCTAAAAAAATCCGTGTTGCCCAAATTGAACTTGCTGCCAATCCAATCCTCAATCTTCGCCAGCGCATAATAGTGCAGCATCCACGCGGCGAACCCGATAATCAGCCCCACAAGCAGGTTGCGCATGGTCCAGATGCGGGCAGGCATCGCCGTCGCTCGCGGGTCGGCCAGGATGAGCATGAGCACTGAGCCGCTGAGGATGACAACAACGGGGATGGCGTTGTTGGGGAACGCTTTGAGGAACCGCAGCACATAGCCAATGACGATACACCCGAACAGCACGAGCGCAGCGGCGGGAAGTCCCTGGATGCGGTCGAGGATTGAAAGAACGTCGTTGAGCTTGTCGAGGTTCATTCGATTCCCATTACTTTACTTTAACTGCGCTATTGGTGTAAAGCGAAATATTATCACTGGCCGTGATGCCGTCGCGGTCCTCGATGTGGGCAACGCGAGAGCTCAAGCCGATGATGCTGCTGCGGTTGTCGTTCACCTGCCGTTGAACGCCGTGCATTTGAGCTGATGCCTCAACGCGCCAATCCTTGAGCGAAGTAACGTCCTGTTGCAGCGAGCCTATGCGCCCGTCCTGTATCTGCTGCCCGGCATCCAGGGCGTCAAACTGATGGTCATATCGTTCGATGGTTCTCTTGCCGAGGAATATCAGGACCGCGAGCAAGCCGGTGTTGATGTTCGGTGCGAAGTGTTTCACGACTGATACAGCTCGTTTCATGATGGTGATGCTACGGTTGTCCATGGAACGGTTGATAATTTCTCGTCGCCGCTGTAGCGCATGTCCTCACGCGAGAACGAGATAAATCGTCCGGGGATGTCCGGTGCGTCGAAAGCGATCTGCGTGCCGTCGTTTTGGTCAAGCAGCCATTTGGCCGACATGCACCGGCCTCCAATCCATTGAATCTGCGGGTAAACGCCCTTCTGAATGACAATCGCGTAATCCATCACGCCGGGGTCAACGTTCCAACCGCTGGCCGTTAGGATTGGCCGATATCCCACGTCGAGCGCCACGCCAGCAAATGCCGGGTCGCTACCGAAAGTCAGCACCGTGCAGGCCGGACTGATAGCCTTTTCGTATTTGATGCCGCTGACCTCCATGTTATGGGCGCCGCCCTCGAAAATCATGCTCGGCGCGTTGCCGTCTCCGCTCAGGTTCTCGATGCACGCCTTGCCTTGGTTGCCGTGCTGCGGGAACAGCGGATTGCGGTAGAAATGGACGCCTGAGTTCAGCGAGCCGCCGACAAGGTTGTCGCGCATCGTCAGCGTCGCGCAGTTGCCGGTGATGCAGAACCCAAGCGCGTTGCCGGCACACCGTTCGATGATGAACAGTTCGCCGGGATTGTGCGCCATGAGTCCGGAGAAGATGCCCTGAACGCGATTCGGGTTGGCGAACCGCACGTTGCGGAATACCGCGTTGTGGCAATACTCGCCCGTCAGGTAGCTCTGCGTCTGGAGCAGGCCGCATGGGGCTACCGTGCTCAGGCCATTGACCACCGGGTTGGTGTTGCGAAACCCCGGCAGCGGGATGATGCTCGCGCAAGGGGCACTCTCGCCGCACCACGGGTCGCCTTCGATGCTGCAAGCGTTGGGAATGACCAGTGGACGGCTGATTGCGACGGTTTTGCCCACTGGCAGCTTGAAGCTGCGCGGGCCAATTGCCATCGCCGTCAAAGCGGCTTGCAGCGCAACTGTGTCGTCGGTGACGCCATCGGCGATTATTGGAGGGATGGTGGTCATTCGCAGTCTCTCACGAGTGGTCGTATGGCAGAATTAATCTTCATGATGTCAGCCACGTAGAGGCTCACGCCCGAACCATTGATATTGGCGTGCTTCACCAATTCATCCAATGAAGCAAGAATGTCGGAACAAAACACCGCCGCTCCTTCGTATTCTCCGCAGAGACACATGCGGTCGGCACCAACAATTATGTGAGGGTTTTTCATATTCATGGCCGATACTCCCCATTCGTCCCCGGCATCGGCCAGGGCTTGTCGTGCTCGTGCTGGTCCACACCAGGCCACGCACAACCGGAGAAGATGAGCACCAGCATGCCGACGAGCAATACGAAGGCAATCAGGATGCAAACACCGTCTTTGATTTCATCGTCGAGTTTCACGCCTTAATTAATCCTGTCCGGATCGCTTTGCTCGTTTGGCCGTCAGTTCGCCTGGGTGTCAAATGTATTGCATTCATCGTCCTGATATCGTTACGGTTTGGGCTCTGACTCGATTTGCAATAACCTGCCGATTTAGAATCGGATAGGTTACCTGCTGGCTGAAAACGCTTTCAAACCCGTTCGTGTCAACAGCTGTCGCCGCAAAAAAATATCGGACACCATTTGTTATCTCGATTGTCGCATTGGTTGCTGTCCCGACCATAACCGAGTTGGTATAGACGCCCGGTCGCACTCCGTAATAGACGTTGTAGTTGGTGATAGTGACTGAATCACCGGGGTAAGATGGGTCCCAACCCAGAGTTACGTTGATGCCAGCGAATATCGAGAGGCACAGCATTGTCAGGCATACTGATAAGATTATGGATTTTGAACTCATGTGTATGGCTCTCTCAGCTGATAGTGCCTCGCCGCGACATATTTGAATTTTCATCAGTCGATGGGTTTTGGGATGGCCAGACAGCGCATTAGGTAAAGTGCCCTCAAAGCCCGTATCTCATATTCGGCTTGCACGATTTCCCGTTTGCGCCGGATGCGAATGTATTCGGTGATCATGTCAATGTCGGTCGTTGGCAATAGCTTGCTGGATTCGCAGCAACTTCGCTCGGAGTCGTTTGGTGTCGTCATCACTTATCTCCGGATTGTCCAAGGAATTTAGCAATACCATTTCTTCCGCCTTCATGTTTTTGAGCGATTCATCATTCATGGTGTCAACTTCCAACCAGCGTACCCCGGTTACCCCGGTTGCGTTACCGCCCCTCGCTTCCATTTGGAGACGTGCCAGTTTTATAAGAGTATCCGTACACTTGCAAAGGGTGTCGGCCTGCGGAACATCGACTACGCCCTCCGCTGCCTTACCGGCCGCAGCGAGCAACGCAGCGGCTAAATCGTTGATAGTCTTTATCGTGACTGGATTTCTTTCAGACGTAATCTTCTTTTCCATATTATTTCAGCGCGTTTAAGTTTCACAATGTCCGGCGGCCACACGATAGCCGGGATTGCGGTTCCCTGCGACAACAGTTTTCTGACATACCAATCGGTGAGGCGTTCCCGCAACCTGCTTGAGTAAATGTGCTTCGGTGCAGGCCTTGGATGGTCGCGCCTGTAAATCGCTCTTCGTTTTACATTGTAACAGTGGCGGCAGAAACGAAACTTGTGCCGCTTCGACCCAGTGATCTCCAATGGCGCTCCGCATTTGTTGCACATTGCCGCAATCAGAGTCAAGGCCATGTTGCGTCGCGCCCTCATTTATAGTTGGAAGAAATAGTAGCATAATCCGAAAGCGTAGTCTGGTTGTGAAAGGTTCCGCTTGAACTACCTGGCACGACATAGCTGGCGCTCTTAGTCAAATTGATGAAGTCCGCGCCGTTGCCATGCAGATAAGACGATGCGGAAGATGAGAGGTAGAAGCAACTTGCGCTTGTCGTCAAGGATGGAAACGGACCCGCGCCGAAGATGAATGATACGGTGTTTGTGTTGCCCGTCAAACCAGAACAGTCGTAGAAGGCATAAGAAATATCTGTTAATCCCGTTAACGCACTTAATGAAGGAATGGAGCCTGTTAAACCAGAACAGTTGTAGAAGGCACCAGCAATACTAGTTAATCCCGTTAACGCACTTAATGAAGGAATGGAGCCTGTTAAACCAGAACAGTCATTGAAAGCAAAAGCCATATCTGTTAATCCCGTTAACGCACTTAATGAAGGAATGGGGCCCGTCAAACCAGAACAGTTGTAGAAGGCAAAAGAAATATCTCTTAATCCCGTTAACGCACTTAATGAAGGAATGGAGCCTGTTAAACCAGAACAGTTGTAGAAGGCACCAGCAATACTAGTTAATCCCGTTAACGCACTTAATGAAGGAATGGGGCCTGTCAAACCAGAACAGTTAGCGAAAGCATAAGAAATAGTAGTTAATCCCGTTAACGCACTTAATGAAGGAATGGAGCCTGTTAAACCAGAACAGTTATCGAAAGCAGCAGCAATACTAGTTAATCCCGTTAACGCACTTAATGAAGGAATGGAACCTGTCAAACCAGAACAGTTGTAGAAGGCATCAGCAAGATCCGTGATATCGGTCATTCCATTCGGCGGACTTAGGATGCGAGTCAGCCTAAAATAGCCGACCGTGCCATTAAAAGAGATCGCGGTTGTTGTCCCTGAACTTTCGCGCATCGTAAATATGTTCGATCCCGCCAAAGTGTAGATGTTCGTCACGGTGAGAGTTCCGGTGTAGCTGTGGTCGCCGGTGCCATCGCCCCAGTTCACGATGCGAGTCCCTGCTCCCGTAAACGAGATAGCAAAAGGCGCATTATTGGTTTCGGTGACGTTAGAGAAATACCAGCGGTCGCCGAGAAAAGCACCACCGCCCGCGTAAAACTTCATGAACGGCGCACGCACGGTGCTGATTGACGCTTGGGCGAACGCCGTCAGGCAGGAGATGAGAAAGATAAATGTTATCCTCATGGCACGGAGATCGTGTTGTATTGCGCGTTGGTGAGCGGCCAAGTGACCTTCAAACTGATTGCCCACTCGTTGTTTGTCGAAGTCCAATAAGGCGATCCGCCCCACGATTGGAGCTGGAAGATGACCGGCTGGCTTTTAGTGACCGTCCCAGCAATCGTGATTCCATTTGGCCATGCCCAATTGGTTGAAATTGTCCCGGTGCCCAATGCGAGGTTATTGGTCATCACCTGCGCCGTGCCGAGCGCCGTGCCATAGACCGCTCCAGAGAGAGCGAAAACATTTGTGATGTCGTGCGCTCCGGTGATGTTGGCGTTGGTGCCGCTGACGACGCAGACCGCCGCTGTCACCGCGCCGCCACCATAGTATTCAGGAACATCGCATTGGAGAAGCAGGTTGTTTGTGCCGGAGACCGAGATGGCATAGGCTTTGAAGCTTGGTCCCGCGCTTTGCAGATTGGTGCTGTAAGGCCCTGGCGTGTTGGTGCTCCACGTTGCGGGCAGCGTGTCGCCGGGCCACGCGGATGACAGGTCGTAGGTGACGGTGTGGACATAGCCGGTGAGGACGCCAGCGTTGAGGTTTGTCAACCCTCCGCCATTCCCATAAAACCCGGTGGCGGTGATGACGCCGGTATTAGTCTGATTGCCGCCGTAGAAAAACGCGCTCCCAAGGGCATTGCTTATCGTCGTGCCAGCGCTCGCGATGCTAACAGCATTGGTGTTGTATTTGTCGCCCTGAAACAGGAAGCCGGAATTCCATGAGCCGATCTGGGAACCCGCTGAGTCGTAGAGATACCTGGCACCATAGCTCAGCGACAGAACGCCGCTGTTGTCATACAATGCGTGAAGGCTCCAATCCTCGGCAAGGATGGGCGTGGCTGACAGGTCGTAAACCTGATGAAAGCTGCTGTCCATCAGTAGCGCGTTCTTGGGCGTATAAACGTCGAGATTGGTTAGCGTGCTCGTGCCGGTGCCGACGAAACCGGCTGCTTTAATCGTGCCGGTATTCGTCGTATTACCCCCAGTCGAGAATACGCTTCCGAGATTATTGCTCGTCGTGACGCCGCCGCTGTTCACCACAAGCGCATTGGTCTCGTATTTGTCGCCGTAGTTGGTTGAGCCGAATGTCGTCAGGTTTGTCAGGTAGCCACTGCCGACAAAGGCCAGTGCCTTCAGCGTTCCCGTATTGGTCTGGTTGCCACCGACAAAGACGGCGCTGCCGAGGTTGTTGCTGATCACGATGTCCAAGCCGACGAATGCTCCGAATCCATTTGTCTGATGCAGGTCGCCATAGGCCACGGTCGCATTGGTGAACACGACAGCCGAGCCGCCCGCGGTCGAAGCGATGGTGACGTTCGTTCCGCCGCTGGCGTTCTGCGCGTAGCTCAGCGTGATGTTCGCGCCAGCTGTCAGACCGTTGGTGACGATCTGGCTGTTGCTATCCGTGCCGAGGATAAAGACATTGGTTTTGCCGGTGTAGAAATTTCCAGTGACATTGAAGTTCGAGGTCGTAATTGTGTCGGCGGTGAGCGTGCCATCGTGCCAGAGCAGGGATGAGCCGTCGATGTTGGTGAAGTAAATGCCCGTCGAGGTATCCCAAATCTGGAGATTGGTAAAGGTCGGCCCGTAGTAGGCCGTGCCTCCCGAGCTTGTCAGCGTCGTTCCATCATAGGTCAACCCGCTCAGCGTCACCTTTTGCTCCTTCCCATTCGCATCTGTGCCGACAATTCCGGTGGCCCCGACGCCATTATTGGTTATTCCCGCAGCAGTCAACTGCGCGGAGAAATAAGCATTTGCGTTGCCTGCAAACGTGCCGCCGATGCTGAGCGAGCCACTGTTTGTCTGGTTGCCCCCGGTGAACGTCGCGCTGCCAAGGTTGTTGCTCGCAATGAGGTCGATAGTCCCGAATGAGCCAAAGCCGTTCACGTTCGCCGCGCTGCCATAAATGGCAATCTGATTCGTGCCAGGCAAACCAGTGCCGCCGGATGGCGTGCTGTAAGTCACATTGCCCGCGCCGTCGTTGTGCAGCCAGCCTGTAGCGTTCGGGATGCTCTTGGACCCCTTATTAGCATCGGCCATCAAAACTGTGCTGGCAGTCCAACTCAGGTTGGTTTCGCCGTTGGTGGCGGTGATGCCCGAGGTAAAAATATTGCTCTGGAAACGCGCCGATTGTTGGGCGTCAATAATCAGTGCTGGAACCGGAGCGCCTCCATACGTCGAAGCCGTGTCGAACTGGATGGCCGTAGGCCCAACCGCCCCGCCGCCATTGGGGTTGTAACCAAAGCTAAGCGTATCCGACGCTGACAAACCGAGATACCCAAATAGGTTCAGATCCCCGGATAAAATGCCTATGGCAGCCGTTGCTGTTTGCGGGGTGCCGTTGGTGTTGCGCCAGCCCATGATCATCCCGCTCTTTGGCGTGTTGGAGATTACCTCAACGCCAAGATTCTGCGACCCGCCAATAGTGGTCGGGTTTGACCCGCTGCGCCAAGGGAGCATCCTCGACGTAGGCACGCTCATCCAGGTGTTCGTGTTGAAGAGGCACGTTATCAGGTCCGCGGTATCGGGGAACTGGCCCTGCGACCCGCCAATATCGACCTCCGGCAGCTCGGTCGCGTAGCAAACGGTCTGATTTGAGTCGTCAATCCTGAACCAATTCTTGCGCGGCACAGCCGTGGACACCGTGGATGGCAGCGTGACTTTGATCGCGTTCTGATTGTTCGGGTTGATGAAATGGAACATGAAGCGGTTGGTGTTATTGGCCCAGGTGAAGTTATTCCGAATCACGCTGAACTCGCCCTGGCAATTCCCGTTTAACACGAAAGCGTAAGGCGTCGAGTTGTTCCCCGTGCCGTCCTCCACATCCGTGCCGACGTATTTAAGCGCAACTGTGTGGTCGGCGTAAAGCATCTGGCCATCGCACTCGTTATTCTCAATCAACTGACCGTTTCCCGTGTCGAAGCCCGCCCCGGTTCCGATGAGCCATATCGCGTAATGATTGGTCGCAAAATTCGGGTAGCCGGTTATCCCCAGAAAATTGTCGTTGATATGACAAGTGTCGTCGTGAGCATCTATAATATCGGCGGTGCTGTTCATTTGCAGGTTGCAATGATCTACGTGCATCGAGACCACATTCGAGAACACGATCCCGCACTGGACCCACTCAACGGTCACGTCGTGGATACGCGCATACGACGCGCCGATGCCCCCACTGTTCACTCCAGGTTGACCAATGAAAATCCCGCTCACTGTGTAGTTGCTGCTGACTGTTCCCCCGTTATTGGGATAATTGGCCGGGTTGTAACCTGCCCCATACAGCTTGAAGTGGTCCAGTTCGGCGCCTTGCAAGTTCGTGTCGCCGTTGACCGACACAAACTCGATCAAGTTGCCGCTCGTGAGGTTGGTACTCCATAACAGCGTGTGCTCTTTGTCCCCATACAGCCGAAAGCTGTTCGTCACGTTGCCGATGTTTCCGCTGCCGGACCCAGGGTTTGGCGTGTTGGCATAGAGCTTCAATTTGGACTGAAGCTGGTACTGCCCAGGCGGCATATAAACCGAGCCGCCGTTTGTATGCTGATACGTAATCGCGGCGTTGATGCCCGCTGCGGCGTCCGCTGACCCGTCCGCCGGCGCATTGAACGGTGGCTGCGTGACGTTGATAACCTGCTGCAAGTTCCCCGTAAACGTCCCGGTAAAGCTGCCGTTTGTCGTGCTGGGAATGCCGGGGAGGACTTGGTTATTGGTGACGCCGGAGCCGCCACCTGTCTGAGCCACCCACGTCAGATAGCCGTCAGATTGAATTGCGGGCACGTAACCTGACGTAGGTGCACCGCGCACACTATTGGTCTGGATGATGCCGACAAGATTCGTGGTCGAGTAATTGGTAAGCAGGGCCGCATTGCCCGTGAATGTTCCAACGAACGGAACTCGGCCATAAATTTGATTGGTCAACACGTCTAAGACATCGGTCGCAGTCGGAGAGCCGACGTTGAACTCAAAGCCGGGAATGTTTGGTCCGGTGTAAGGCACGAGCGCATCGGTGAACGGAGACTTGCCGTAGATGATGGGATTGTAAAGGTTGTTGTTGGTGCCAGACCCGCCCGAATAGTTGACGTAAGGGCCGCTGGATACTCCGGGCACCCAAGCGAAGTTTGTCCCGGTGGCATCGACTTGGGGGAACAGGCCAGCGGCAACGGAATTGGTGGAGCGCAAGTCCTGCGGAGGCAACGGCAATGCCCCCGTATTTGTGCCAAGAGCCGACAGCAGCGCATCAATCTGCGGCATTGTGTAATAATTGGTCTGCGGGTTGGGCCAAGAAGGATTAAACGTGCGTCCCAACGATGCCAGCGGTGTCGTGTTGGTTGTGGTGGTCTGGACCTGAATCTTGAATATCTCGTTGTAACTCTGCCCCTGGATGCTTAGCAGGTAATTGCCCCATAAGATGTTGGTGAATGCGAAATATCCGTTCGTATCGCTTTGCACGCTCAAAGGCGCGACGGTGATAAAGGTCTGGTTGAATGTCCTCGGATTGGGACTCACGAGCGTAAGCGTGCAATTAATCCCGGACTGGGGCGCAACCCCGTAATCGCCAACATAGCCGGTGAGCAGGTTGGTTTGAATCGGTAGTTGCGCAATCGCCATCATCGGCAGCAGCACCAACAGCAGCAAGAGCGCCTTACGCATGAACATAGTTTGGTGATTCATAATAATTAGTCAAGTGGCCTTCATTCATTCCATTTGCGTTCCGGGCACTGAGATGTTGCCAGCCAAACCTTTACCCGCGTGCAACCGCACTTTAGCGACATGCACTTACCCAAGCCGAATCTGGCTTTTGGATCCCACAGCGGGCATTGAGCGCAGGTTGCGCGGCGGTCCATTGCAACTTCCTTGCTCGTAATCGGGAACCCGGCCTTGGCCCATGCGGCAATGGCTTCCGTAAAATTCTCGGCAAGCTGAGCAAATGACGGGTCTTGCGGCATGGGCATTGGCGCAACCGCTGGCGCTGGAGAAAGCGGAGCGCCACCAATACTCGGGACTGGACGTGCAGCCACGCTCTGCCTGCCGCCAAATAGTTGTATGCGCTTTTCCATCTTAGATTCCCAGGGCCTTTGCCGCGTCCTGATACGTGGCTGAGGGTTCGACAAACTTCATGGTCGGCTGCGGCGGCTTCCAATGATTGAACTGCGGCCGCCAAATCGCCACGCCCGGAACGCCGACTGCCCCGGCCAGGTGCGCCACGCCGTCCTCATCCCCGATAAAGCCTGCACAACCGGCAACAAGCCCAGCGGTTACGCTCAGTGGTTCTCCCGCGGTGGTGCGCGTGGACGTGGGAAATCCAGCCTGCGCTGCCAGGCGAGGGGCAACCCCCAGGTCGCGTGGTCCGCATACCAGCAAAATGCCAACCCCTTTCTGCCGGAGATAGCGGAACATTCCTTGCCATCCCTGCCAGTGTTTGAAATTCGCGCATGGATGAAGCGCAATAAGTCCAGGGGTTTCCGGCGATTTGACAACGGACAGGTTAGGAACCGACCCCGGCGCAGCCTTTGGGTTGACCCCTTTCCTGATCTGGTCGCAAACTGGCTGAGTGGAATTTGGGTCGATGCGTGCGGCCACACGCTGAGTCGCGTTGATGCTTTTATGCGACGGGTAATCGTCTCGGGAATTAACAAAGAGGTCATAGTGGCCGTTGGCGACAAAGCCACGCGAAT
>JAGWHU010000016.1 GCA_028866575.1 Candidatus Micrarchaeota archaeon
ATTTTGTCGAGAAGAACAAGTTTGGAGATGGTCTTAGGAGTAGACTGCTCCGTATGCAAAGAAAGGAGATGGTTGTAGTCGATATTGTGTACAATATTTACAGGTACATGAATCATTTTATTTTGTTTTGGAAGGATTTCTACACCGCCCAATACTTATAATATGTATATATTAAGCCTTTGGCATAGCTTTAAATATCACCTTATTTAAATTGTTTTCAGTAGGTCTGTATTCTAATATTGATTATTACGATCTTAACTTCACTGGTGCTTAAATGAAAAGATATAAAGTAAGAATAGAGAATGTAATATTTGCTATATTTCTATTATTTATAATTATTAGGGCAGCAAATGCGAATTCTATGATTGCTATATTCGACTATCACCAGATTGTTCCTAATACCTCTATAACTAATCAATATCAGACCAATTATAGTGTCTTCATAAACCAAATGAATTGGTTACAGCAGAATGGATATCATACAATAACTTTGGCTAAACTTGTAAGTTATATGGCAAATGGGACAGAAGTCCCACCAAATACAGTAGTCTTAATTTTCTCTGATGGATACAAAAGTCATAGGGCAATAGTTGAACCAATATTAAAGTCGCACGGGTTTGTTGGAACATTTTGCGTAGTAGCAGGATACATGATAAATGGATATCCTGCATTTATGAATATGTCTGACGTTTTATATTTACAAAGCCAAGGTAATGAGATATGCGGACATAGTTACAGTCATCCCCATCTTGTTAATGCATCAGAGAACCTTAATGGAATACCTGCAAACTGGATTCTTGAGTTAAATGTCTCTACAAATATATTTAGAAGTAACTCGATAAATGTTACGGATTTTAATGTACCTTATTGTAGTTACAATGCTTCGCTTGTTAAATGGGTTGAGGCATTAGGTTATAGAGCAACTAAACTTTGTATGAATGGATTTAGTAACTTCACAAATCCATCAAAAGATCCAAGATTTAATTATACAATGTTCGGCCAAAATGTTCCCTATTGGGGAATAACAGATATAGAACCAAATGCTTCCCTCGCCAACCTTGTATTGTTTTCAAACATAATTATTAATGGAAATGTTGGAAATCCTGCAAATATTACTTTTATTTCAAGTCCTTCAGCGTCATCGTCTAATTTAGGTGCAGAAGCAGGTATCGGTGGTTATAACCCTAGCGTAGTTGGACTAAATTATACTTCAACTACAAATTTAAGTTCCTCAAATTCCTCTATAACATCTAAAAGAATTGCTAATAAGCCGATAGTGATAATAAATAACGTTTCTTCTAACGTATCTGTTTTTCCTACCTCGATTAAAAATAATATGGATTTAATAGGGTTAATTGTGAACCTTTCACTTTTAGTAGGATACATAACTATTTTACCTATTTTGCTGCTAATGGTTATTGCAATATTTAATAAAAATAAATTCAATAATTATGATTTAAAATATAAAGATTTACCAGTATTCTCTTTAATAGTTCCTGCATACAACGAAGAATTAGTAATTAAAAGGACGATTGATAAATTTTTAGATACTAATTACCCTGTAGCTAAGAAAGAAATTATAGTTGTTAATGATGGTTCTACTGATAGAACCGCTGAAGAAGTTATGAAATATGCTTATAAAATAATTAATGTAGAAAATGGAAAAATAATTTATAAACACGAATCAAATAATAAAAATATTATTTTAATAAATAATAAGCTAGGTGGTAAAGGTAAGGCACACGTTGTAAATTTAGGTAAAAAATTTGCTCGAGGAGATGTTCTATTCTTTATTGATGCCGATGTAAGAGTAAGCAGAGATGTATTTTATAAAGCAGCTAAAGACTTATCAGATAAAAGTATTGGTGCACTTGCAGGATATGTTGAAATAAGTAGGAAAAAAGGTAGAATATTAAATGGCTTCGTTGACTTTGAAGCTACAATAGCACAAAAAGTCGTAAGAAGAGGATTTGATGCAATAGGCGTGCATTACATCATACCTGGTGGATGTGCAATATTTAGAAGAAAACTTCTTAATGAAATAGGAGATTACGAATCTGATACATTAGCAGAAGATACTGATATCACTTGGAGATTCGCTTCGGAATCGAAAAGTAAGATAAGATTTGATCCTAATATAGTAGTTGTGGCTGATGAACCAAATATATTAATAAACTTATGGACTCAACGCGTTAGATGGGCTAGAGGAAACATTGGCGTAACTTTAAAACATAAAAATAAAATAGGAAAGTTAAAACATGGCAAAATGTCAACTGTTGGTATTCCATTTTGGATTGCAACTATACTAATACCAATAACATTTCTTTTTGCTACTATTGGCATATTGCTAGCAACTATATTTTATATTACAGTACCAGTATACATTTCTAATCTTGCAAGATTATTTGCAATAGCTTTTTATATTATCTTTTTTGTAGGAGTTATACTAAATAGAGGAAGGTCATGGTTTGGTGGGTTGTTTGCTCCAGGAATACCGATGCTAATTACACTTACTTCAAGTTTATTTTGGTCAACTGGTTTATCAGGGCTATTAAACTTAATAGGATATGGTCAATACACATTCATTACAGGTATTTTATTAATATCTTGGATAATCATATCTATACCATTTACATTTTTACTAGTAGAATTATCTAAAAAACATGGTGAAGTATCTAATTTCTTACAGGTATTATTATTTAGTTATTGGATGATCCTTGTTCTAAGTGCGATTATAGGATATATAAAGGAATTTAAAAAAGAAGAACTTATATGGCTTAGAACTCAACGTAATTAAAATTGCTTTACTTATATATGGAATTCCATGATACTTTTATATCTCTTATTGGCTTTATTAATGGTGCTAACGCTATTGAAATCACTGAATTGATTTTAAATGGACATCGGATCTATAGCATTGGGAATAATGCTTGTCATGGGGTACGTTCTGCTTTTCATAGGCATATTCCTGATGATACTCGCAGTATTCGACATACCGATAGAGCGTAACTACAGGAAGAACAAGCATATAACCCCGACGTTCTCGCTCATAGCGCCATCGCACAACGAGGAAAAAGTGATAGAGAGGACGATAAAGATCTTCCTTGAAACGATAGACTACCCGATGGACAAAAAGGAATTCCTAGTGATCAACGACGGATCCACGGACAAAACGGCAGAGATAGTGATGAAATACGCGGGAAAGATAATAACTGCAGAGACCGGCGAAGTGAAGATCATCCCGGGAAAGTACAAGAACGTGGTCCTTGTCAACAGGGCGGTAGGCGGCAAGGGAAAGGCATTCGTGAATAACGACGGCATAAAGTACTCCACCGGGGAGATAGTATTCATAATAGATGCGGACATACAGGTAGACAGGAACGCATTCAGGATAGCCGCGAGCCATTTCTCCGACAAATCAGTAGTAGCGGTATCCGGCTACGTATATGCAAAAGAGACGAACGGATTGTGGAACAAGTTCATAATATCCGAGTACATAATGGGCCAGAAGATACTGAGGAGGGGATTCAACTTCATAGGCATACATTATGTCATCCCCGGCGGCTGCGCGATAATGCGAAGGTCAACGATACAAAAGGTCGGGGACTACTCCAGCGACACACTTGCTGAAGATACTGATTTCAGCTGGAGGATAGTAATAGAAACAAAAGGCAAGGTCAATTTCGACCCTTCGATAAAGGTCATTGCAGATGAGCCAAGCACCATAATCGACCTGTGGAACCAGAGGGTGAGGTGGGCGCGCGGCAACCTGGAGGTTACATGGAAACACAGGCACAAGGTCGGCAGGCTGAGGTACGGAAAGGCAACGACACACACATATCCGTTCTGGATAACCTCCCAGATAATGCCAATAGTATTCCTGATGAGCACAGGCGCAGTGGTAATAGTCACTATAACGGGGAGCAACCTGCTGAGCTTTACCCATGTCCTTGCCCTGATACTCGGGATCGTATTCTACGTGTCATCGTTTGCTGTAATAGGGATAGCAAAAGGCAGGTACTGGCTAGAGACCCTTTTGACTCCGGGAATACCGATAGTCGTGAGCCTAACTGCATCGATGTTCCTGCGCGAGGGCATAGTGGGCCTGCTGAACAACGTCACTGGCTCAAATGCAGGCACTACTATAGGGCTAATACTCGGTGTATGGTTCATAATAGCGTTGCCCGGAACTTACTTCTGCCTCTGGCTTGCGAGGAAAGGGCACATGAAGGCCGCAAACATCATACAGTTGGCTGTATTCGGGTTCTGGATGTTCAGCATAGCGTGCACCTTCGAGGCATACGTGAAGGAATTGTCCAAGTCTGACAGGGTATGGATAAGGACCGTAAGATGACATCAAGAATGCGATTTCGCGCAAATGCATATGTATTTATAGTTATGGTATCCATTTGTATAGCGGTATTTAAGCGTTCTAAACCGAAGGCTCACACAGCCTTATATAATCATTCATTATAATGATATTATTGTCGGGTCAGCTGCAAATGGCTGCTGATGCAGGATTAGGTGATAATAATCCGTCGGCAATGTGGATGTATAGCAAAAAAAGCAATTTAAACGGGGGTGTCTATGATGACTACAAAGCAAAAGTCGCAGTCAACGAACGGATTGAAGCTACGGGGTAGCGACAGGAATATACTATTTGTGGGTGCGCATCCAGACGACATAGAGCTGGGCGCGTTAGGCACCATAATCAAGTACAACAAGCAGGACAAGGTGGTGAAGTGCATAATCGCCACCAACGGCGAGAGGGGCGTAGGGGACAAGAGGAAATTCAACAGGGTAGAGGAAACGCTTACAGCACTTGTCGGCGCCGGAGTGGAAAGGAAAGACGTCAGGTTCCTTGAGCTTCCGGATACCCGCCTTTTTACGGTTCCGGACAAGCTCATAATGCACATAGAAAACGCCTGCAAGGAATGGCACATAGAAAGGATATTCTTCCATTCAGTGAACGACAGGCACATGGACCACAAGACTGTGCACGATGCAAGCATATCCGGGGCAAGGTTTGTGCCGAACCAGCTTACATACCAGTCCAATTCATCAACGACTGAAAACTACGTTGGGAAATACTATTCGGACATAACGCCGTATATGGACCTTAAGGAGAAGCTGATAAAGAACCACAAATCGCAGTACGAGCAGGGAAGGCAGTATCTCGATCCCTCATCCATAAGGGCGCTTGCAAGGGTTCACGGAACGAATTCGAAGCAGCACGGCGTGATATATGCTGAAGCGTTTGAAATTGAGAGGTTCGTGGAGGTTTTGGCATGAAAGTGATGGTAACTGGTGCAGGAGGGCCAGCATCTGTGTGCATAATAAAGGACCTCAAGGATGTAAAGGACTCCGATGGCGGCAAGAAATACGAGCTCGTATCAACTGACATAGACCCGCTATCCCCTGGATTGTACATGGTAAGCGAGAAGAACAGGCATATAGTGCCCAGGGTCAACGATAACGGATTCATAAACAAGATGTTTAGGCTTGCGAGAAGGGAGAAGGTAAACGTCGTCCTGCCCACTGTGCAGGAGGAGCTCATCCATTTCGCAAGGAAAACGGAAATGTTCGAAGACGCGGGGATAAAGGTTGCGGTGTCAAAGCCCGAATCGCTGCTAGTAAGCAACAACAAGCTAAGGACGTATGCATTCTTCAAGGGTGCTTCTTACTGCCCGGAGCTGTACAACGATTCAACAGTCAGATTCCCAGCGGTCATAAAGCCCAAGGACTCAAGGGGCTCAAGGGGGTTCTACATAGCTGAGAACGAGGACGAGCTGCGGGTGTTCCTTGCAAAGAACGAAAGGGTCTTCGGCAAGGACAACTCCATAGTCATGGAATTCCTCAACGGCTCCGAATATTCGACATACGGGATTTCGGACTTCAAGGGCAAGCCGCTTGTTGCAGTACCCATAAAGAGGATTCTCGCCGGGGGCACGTCAGTAAGGGCTGAAGTTGCCGATAATCCAAAAGTAAAGGAAATCGCAACGGATATAGCTTCAAAGCTTAACCTGTACGGCCCATGGAACGTGCAGCTGATGGAATCCAATGATGGCGTCAAGCTCGTGGAGGTGAACCCCAGGTTCGCTGGAACCTCGGTGCTTGCGGCAGCCGCAGGGGTAAACATGCCGGAGCTTACGATAAGGCTTCTCATGGGCGAAAAGGTAGAGGGCAAGGACCTTGAGTACAAGACAGGGGTTACCATGACAAGGTACAGCGAGGAGATATTCATAGAAAAGGACACCGGGAAGGTCTTGAGAAAGGAATGAGATCAAGGCATTTCCGGGTGCATTTAATGTAATTGTGGCAAGAATGCCAGGAAGTGAGGATACGAACGAGGAACTAAGGCATCATTTGAGGGGCAGCGATTTAGCGACCACCCTTATCATAACAAGGCACGTGCATACCAGCTTCAACAGCCGCAACATAGTGCAGGGCGCAAGGACCGACTCGGAGCCGTCCATCAAGGGCTGCATCCAGGCGGAGATGCTGGCATTCGAGCTCAGGAAGTACAGGATTGACTCCATAGCCTCGTCTCCCCTTCAAAGGTGTATAGCAACGGTCTCGCCGTTCGCAAAGCAGAAGGGCCTTGAGATAAGCATAGTGAAGGACCTCAAGGAAAGGGACTACGGCATATTTGACGGAAAGCCCCCTGAACTGTACGACAGGTGGAAGGAGCAAAACAACGCTTACAATTACTCCTACAGGCCTCCAGAAGGCGAATCCTTCATGGATGTGAGAGAGAGGGTATCAAGGGCCAAGGACGATATACTGGAAAGGTACAGCGGCAGGAATGTCCTTGTATGCGGCCACAAGGGCACTAACATAGCCCTGATGATGGCACTTTTCAACAAGCCCGAAAGCCACTACCGTGAATATGCCATGGATAACGCCTCCATAACCGTGGTTGAGGTCAAGGGAGGCGTTCCAAAGCTGATCCTTTTCAACTCCACTACACATCTTGATGAGGAAAAGTCCATCCGAAGGCGCAACCTTGTCTAAATTAAAAAATATGAAGTTGTGATTAAATAAAAATAATAAATAAAATATTAATAATAAGCATTATTTTATCCTTAATAATTATACCCAAATTACAATCGATAAAAAATGGAGATTGGACTTCATTCACATTAAATAATAATAATTCAAGAAATCAGATAAATTCTACTATAAATTCGTCAAATATAGGTAGCATATTTGAAAAGTGGGAGATTGTAACTAATTCAAGCATAACATCTACACCAATAGTTATGGACGGTAATGTTTATTTCGTAGATTGGAATGGTGATGTATACTCTGCAAATATTGTTAACGGATCTTCTAATTGGGCAGTAAATTTAGGCTATCCAATTTCTTCTACTCCTGAAATAGTAAATGGTATAATTTATATAGGACTAAGCCCCAATTTACAGACAGAAGTATTTGCACTTTCCCAAAAAGATGGCCATACTATATGGAATACAAAAATTAAAACAACTTCAAAACAAATCTGGTCTTCCCCAATATTTTATAACGGTTTGATTTATATCGGAGTAACTGGTGATAATCCAAATGATACAGAGTCTAATGCTTCAATAGTTGGTGGTATATATGCACTTAATGCATCTAATGGGAATTTAGTTTGGAATTTTAATACCATGATTAGTAATACAGGTGGCGATGGAGTTTGGAGTTCAGTTGTTGTTGATCCCACTTTAGGATCCATATATTTTGGTACTGGCAATCCATATATTAGTGCTAATAACCCATATAAGAAAAATAGTTCCGGTTTGTTATATAGCTATTCTATAATATCATTAAATGCAACTAATGGAAAACTAAATTGGTATTATCAAGCTTATAATTCATTTCAGGCTGGAGGAGATTTTGATTTTGGTTCTACACCTAATTTATTCACAATTACATCAAATGGCATAACTTATAACGTAATTGGATTAGGAAATAAAGATGGAAGTTACTATATTTTAAATAGAGTCAATGGTAAATTTATTAATAAATTTTCTATAAGTAACGGTACTGAAGATGGTATAATAGGGTTGGCAGGGTTTATTTATTTATCAGAAACACAAGTAAATCCGGAGTTATTTATACCATCACAATATTCTAGTAAAAATGGATCTTATGGAGGAGTTGTTGAAGCACTTTATCCATCTAATGGTTCTATTAAATGGAAATTTTTTACCAATGGAAATTTAGAAGGATCGGTTTCGATTATTCCTGGAGCAGTAATTTTTGGAGATAATACTGGAAATCTATATGTTGTATCGATATTGAACGGAACGCAATTATTTCATACAACATTTGTTAGAAATATAGTGGGTGGTATAACACCTGCTGATGGTTATTTATTTGTACCAACTGCTTTTGGTTCTCAAGGTGAAGCAGGACTTTATGAATTTTCAATTCAACAAGGTAATAAAGAAATACAACATAATCAAGGAATAATTGCTAAAATTATAACTTTTATTATTGAATTTTTCAAAAGTTTATAACTCTATTTAGGTAATATAAAGTACCATATCTCTAAAGTAAAAAGATAATTTTGATTGGCATGTGCTGATGAACGCAATCAGAAAAGATTAGACTATACTATAGGTCCTAATAACTTATAGCTTTTTAAAATGACCTTCTCCACGACCTAAAGGTCGTGGTATCATTCAGGTAAGTGTTGTTTGCATAGATATATCTTGTTTTCGTATGTAATTCTGCAATGTTTTCTCGTCTCTTGGACCAACACTTCCGTTGCTGTACCCTGCAGTCCAGAAG
>JAGWHU010000017.1 GCA_028866575.1 Candidatus Micrarchaeota archaeon
GCCCGGCTTGATTCCCATAGGCCAGTGTTGCATCTTGGAAGGCGATCCAGGAGTGGCAAAAAGCACGCTCAGCTTGGCTATCGCTGCCCATGTTTCCAACGGCTCGCCTTGGCCGGATGATTCAGCTTGCCCGCAAGGCCACGTCATAATTGCCAACGCTGAAGATCCTGAGGAAGAGGTAATTGTACCAAGACTCAAGGTGGCTGGAGCCGACTTGCGCCATTGCCATATCATGGTGCCAGACCTCGAAGCCGCTGTTGGAGATTCATTCACTATCCCGGATCATGTTGGACAACTCGAACGGTTCATAGTTAATTGGGGCGTAAAGCTTGTCATATTTGATCCCATAGAGGCATTTTTATCCAGTAGTGTTGACAATTATCGCAATCATCACGTTAGAAAAGCGTTGCGCACTTTGGAGCAACTAGCCAAGCACTTGGATTGCTCAGTTCTGTTCATTCGACACCTTAATAAGTCCACTGACAAAGCCGCCATATATCGTGGTGGTGGCAGCATAGGGATAATAGGCGCCGCTAGAGCCGCTCTAAGCGTTGGCCGTGATAAGGCCAACCCATTACGATGTATTATGGTACCAGTGAAACAGAACTGGACCAAGGTTCGTGGTGGTATGGCGTTTATACCTGAGGAACGCCAATACATTACTGCCGATGGAACTCAAATTGTCACCTCAACCATAAAATGGGATGGCCTTGTTCCGGTAAATGCTGATGATGTTATAACAGCCGATACCGAACCCGGCGCCAGTGGTTCCACTGAGGAGGCCGCTGCATTCATACGTGATGCTCTTGAAAATGGCCCACAATCATCCATAGAACTGTTTGCATGGGCGAAAAAGGCTGGTATAGCCCGTAAAACCATATGGCGGGCCAGCAAACTTATGAACATAAGAAAAGCCAAACAAGGATTTGGTGTTGACGCTCATTGGGTTTGGTCCTTGACTGATGAGGAGGAGGTTGCCACTCTTACCAGTTGGGCTGGATCGTTTGACATCGGCGATTTTTACCAAGGATAGTTTATTCTACGTCCGAAAGCTCTTGACATGTTGCTATTACCTGCCTTCGGACATCATCAACTTTTGGTAAATCAGTGATAAGGTTACTCAGGTAGTTATTAATACTTATTGCCTCACTACGTGTCAGCCTAATATGGTTAGGTGAAACACGGCCAACAGTGATAGTGATTTCCTCCGTTAATTGGTTGTGGGCTACGTCATATTGACTATCATAGCCAAGGGTTAACCGGTCACCAATTTTACGTATATCGACAAACTTGATTGTAGTTGATATTGCCATAACAAAGCCCTCTTAGTGATTTAACTTCCAGTATCCAACCAACTATTATCATACAAGCTACGCCACAACAGATAACTTATTTGGGCGAATATTTCACCGTTCAGTTCATGCCGAAGCTTGTCCGGGTTGCTTTTCATAACAGCCGAAAAGCATCCAGGCTCGCCCAAGATCGCCAGAAACACGATATCCGTTACAAGAGTCATAAACTATACACTGTCTGTGTTCCATAACTTGGATTATATTCCGTAATACCACTCTCCCGTTTTGGCGGCTCTGCATGCGGCCAAAGCTTTTGCGAGCGTCGCGCATGTAGCGTGTAGTTTGGCCCGCTCAGCCCTCAATACGTTGATTTCCGCGATTAATGCGCGGCTATTGTCGCATTCAGGGCAATCTGACTTACAAAGCGCCGACAAGAGTTTGTCCAAATACTTTTGTGCTGGCCTCGCCATTTTTTATCTCCTTAACATTCCACTCCAAAATGATTAGCTAACTTACTTAGCACGTCTGCGACTTTGCGAAGCTCGTCTGGTTTCAAGCTTAACGTTTGGTTTCCAGTTATCATAAAGCAATCTTCTTCAATCACTCGCTCAACCCAGATATATGGAGGCTCGTGGTCTCGCTTTGTATAGGCAATCTCCAAGGTCGCTCCAATCCTTGTCGAATACTCTTCTGTGGTTATGGTTGTGATCTGTGGTGTTATCTTGTTTCGGTGCTTCATTATCAGAACTCAACTTCCTTAATCTCGACAATCCGCCGCGCCTTGATTTTATGCAGGCATGCTAACGGCATTGGCCCAACCGTGAGGTCCGTAACTATAACTGTCACCGCGAGTATTCGAGTTGCATTAGAATCAAATGATTTTGCCATTTCCGGACATGGCGACAGATGCAGGCCGCCGCCGCATTCGTGGGCGCCGCCGTCCCAATCGGGAGCCTCCACCTGCGTCCCGGGCTGGTACAGGAACCCGCGAGCGGAGCGGTAGTCATCGCGCACCGCTTTATAGAGCACAACAGTCCCGTCCATGATTGTGACACCATGGTATTCCAGCCATTTAGCGGGCGTGGAATAGTCAGGTCGAATCTGAATACCGCCGACCACCATGCCCTTGTGGTCGTAGTTAATGACGCATGATACGTACTTAGTCGCCTTAACATGAGCGGACCCACGCGCTACGACGTGAGCGGAGCCATATGCCTCAACGTAAGCGAACCCATATGTCTCAATGTGAGCGGACTCCGACGCCACAATGCGAGTGAACCCATACGCTACAACATGAGCAAACCCATATGCCTCGATGTAAGCGGAGTCCCATGCCTTAATATGAGCAGACCCATACGCCACAACGTGAGCAGACCCACATGCCTCAACATGAGCAGAATTCAACGCCTCGACGTAAGCGGACTCCAACGCCTTGACGTGAGTAGAGCCATATGCCACAACGCGAGCAGAGCCATACGCCTCGATATGAGCGAACCTATACGCCTCGACGCGAACAGACTCATATGCTACAACACGAGCAGACTCCTGCGCTACAACGTGAGCAGAGCCTGACGCCTCGACCTGAGCAGACCCACGTGCTATAACACGAGCGGAGCCATGTGCCTTAATATGAGCGGAATCCCACGCCTCGACACAGGCAGACTCCAACACTGTAACATTAGCGGAGTCCCATGCCTTGACGCGAGTAACTCCGCCAACTCGCCAACAGCCAGTTCTGACATTGGGTATACCACCGGCTGCTACAACAGCGTCAAACTCAGCTTGTGTTGTCACTTCTTGTCTACTGCTCATGGTTTTTTCTCCATCACTCCTCCTCCTTTGTTGTGGCAGCTTCATCAGCGGCGAGGGCTCTTTCAGCCGCCTTTATGGCGCACTGCGCCTCACCAGCGTTGCCGTCCGCGTATAGACAATTTTCTAGTGCCTTTCGTAGCGCCTCAATGCGCTTGAGCAGGTGCGGCACGGCGTTGGCGGCGCACTGAGCGTATTCAATTTCAGCCTGCCAGCGAGCGGGAACAATACTTCTTTCGAGCGTAGCTTCCCACCGAGCCATGAATTCCCGGAGGCTATTCCACAATGCGGGTCCGTACTTGATATCGTGAGTCTGCATCCACGGTAAATGCGCCGCCTCGGCCAACCGTAACAGCTTTTCATCTTCGGGGAGCATCACCCCTCCTCCTCAACGGGTTCGTAGGTCGCTTGAAACATCTCATCCTTGACGGGGTAGAACTCGCCTTCGGCGTCTCTGATTATCCAGTCACCGGGCGATGCGGACACGGCTCCTTTAGGTGTATGAATCATTACACGACCCGAGCTGTTCGGCGTGAATGGTTGCCATATGGTGCCGCCTACTCCCCTTTCTCCATAAATTAGCCTCTGCCCATAGTTTAACCCTTTTGGCACGTGCGCAAGTTCCCATAGCGGCTCGAAGTTTTCGCCATCCCATCGAATGGCCTCAACCATAGCGGGCTTTTTTTGGTGTTTCATTTGGTACTTCATTTCTCTTCCTCAGCATCTACCACATAACAAGCCGCGCCACAACAGTCAGACACCAGTTCGCTGCACTTTTCATAGGGGCCAAAAGACCAGCCGTGTTTTTCCTCCCAATACACAACATTGACATTACACGGATTATTACAGCGCTCACAAATGGTAATTTGATTCATGCTATTACTTGTTCACCCTACAACCTGAGTTGTAGAGTAACTTATACAGCTTTTGGCGCTGATCCATAGGCAGCTCCAAACATGCCGAGATTATAGAATCTGCGTCCTGAGTATTGTCGCTCTTTCTGGTTATGAGTTCGTCGGCTATTACATTATATTTCAGTTGTATTAGAGGAGTTAACTGTTTCCAGTCATCTTTGTACTTAAGGCGAGGAATCCGCCATATTATCCATTTCCATAACTCTTCGCCGGTCATAAACTTACTCCATTAGCAGCGCGTTTGCCAGCGCTGTCCATTTTGCCCGTTCCTCAGGGCTGAGCGATTCCCAGCTCCCCCCGATCATAGTGCTATCGGAGAATTGCTCCTTGATCCACAGATAAAACTCTTTACCGAAGTTGGCGTCTGTATTTACCATAACTTGAGTTGTAGGACTTTCGTTAATAACGTGCTTGCGAATAGTGTCCATGCTGTTTGATCCTCAGCGGTTAGTGATTCCCATTCCGGTTTGAGAGCTAAACTATCAGGCAGACGATCCTTAAGCCATAAGTAAAACTCTTCGCCAATGCTAGTATGTGCGCTTACCATGGTTATTATCCCGTTGGACCTACATAGCGAAGTGAACTGGTGTTGACCATCTTACCAGCTCTAAGTCTCGCTTGTAAAGCGCCCAAGTCAACGTTTAACGCTTGGCAAATCGTCTTAACCGAGAATACACCGTCGCTTTCACTGTCAAACAACCATTCCGTCGCTAATGGATCACCGTATTGCTTTGTGTGATGCTTGGTAACTGGCTTGGCCTTGTCTTGGTGGCATCGTATGGCGTCCCGGAGAATCTCAATCATCAAGTTACGAATCGGATCGTCTCTATACCCACGAGCCATTTGAGAAGGCAGAATGATTGAGCAATCTTCCTCTGAGTCTGAGTGATCGTAGCTCATGATAATGCCTCTATCTACCTTTGTAAGTAAGGGAATATCAAACTGACAATAAAACCCGCAACAGCCCAAAGAGCCACAATGATCATACATGATTCCCAATTACACATCGACCTACTCCTCATTGAGTGCATTGTAAAGATTGACTAAGGCTTCCACTGCCGTTCTACCTGTTCCCCGCTTACCATTTTGTACTACGTGCCAGTCAGAATTCAGTGCGGGAGCTGGCATTAGAGGCGAAAATGAGTGCATTGCGCGCCGCTGTGGTTCGATGTCGCTTTCTATCACCCCACAAATATTGCAGCGCCTATTAGGACTTAAGGGCTCCCATCTATGGTTGCTGCTATATTTCTCTATGTGATCGTCCTTGCCCCAAGAGTCACATGTTTCCAGCGCCCGCATGTAGTTGCATGGATCGGTCATATTAGGAGCAACAAGAAAATGCGCGCGTTGTGACAGCTCGCAAATTCCGCACGCCAGGCAGTAGTACCGTTTTCCATAAGCGGTGCTTAGGTTAAGCTCGCCAGAATGACAAGCCGTTAGTGGCTTCCATCCAAGGAAGGTAGCTGCTTTTTCATTATCAGTCATTAGTTTATCTCAACTCTTCCTTGCTACTGAACTTACTGTTGGTTTAATTGTAGTAAAGTACACTTCACAGATTTTTGGCAACTCATCCTTCAACGCTCCCTGCAACAAGCACAACATGATGGATGCGCACATAAAATTTGCGGTTAGTGTCTGTGTTTCACCTTGAGCAATAGCCTGCTCACAACCGACTTCGTCAGGCGGCCTGTCGGTTGGGTTGGCTATTTCAGGATGATAAGTTGTCAGATTGGCTGTTTTGTTGCGCCCATTTTTGCGCACATAAACCTGTACATTGCCGTCATCATAGTCGTTTCCGCCACTAATCAGCGTAACGTTTCTCAGTGTCGCACAATGATCGCTCACTGTCTTGCGCGTGGCGTGATTGTCAACGCATAATAGAACTATATCATCACAACAGACATAGTCGCTCACGTTGTCATGGTTGATAAACTCATTGTGCGCCTGAATAAACAGCTTGGGCGATTCAAATTCCGCCAACTCCGCATGTTGTGCTTCAGCTTTGTAACTCATGGAGTCGCTTAGCTTAAACGCCTGTCTGTTATGATTTTTGGGTTCGTATTTATCCCCGTCAATCAGCGACAGCAATGTTGGTTGCCGCTCTCCGTAGTATAATATGGGAGCCACGGCCTTTGCCAGCCAACTCCCAATGCCGCCCAAGCCGATTATTTTTACCTGCCTCATATCAGCTCCAGCGCCCATAGCGCCTGATCTCATCGTCACTGGCGTCAACAAGCACTCTGAATGGTTTGTTGAGAAAGCGGAAGTCGCTCTTGGTTTTTGGTGTCTTTTTCTTCTGGGGCTCCATTGAACCATAATCCTCCCAGACAACCTCGCGCTTGGCTTCCGTAACCTGCCTTAGCCATTCATCGGGTACGGTGGCTTCCGGCCAACCTTCCAAGATTAAGCTTGGCTCGGCCTTGAACCTGGTGCCGCCAGCAACAATGCTACAGGCAAACTCAGGCTGAGATTCTCCCAGCCTGCCTACTGTGATATGAACCCCGTCAAAGTTGTGCTCATCGTCACAGTCCGTTGAGCTGTGAAAGGCCGCCATATTTGCGTGCGAGTGAATAGTCCCGGCAAGCCGCCAAGGATTGGGCAAGTGCGACAAGGGGTGAAGTTCATATTTGCAGCTGGCACCACTGACGGTCTGTTTTGGCACTATAAACTGCCATCGTTTTTCCGCGGGATGGTAGTATATGTAGCCAGCCGCCTCACTGCCATAGCGCTTATATACTTCCCTGAAAAACGCCACAATCTGATTAACGAGTTCCAGTGAAATACGGGAAGCTGTGAACTCGCATAACTCTGTGACGTTAGAAGCTTTCTTCAGCTTTATTGGCACCGTAGCCGTGGACAAGCAGTTGCGCTTGTAGACTTTCCATCCCGTACCATCTATGAGATAGGCCAGATTTGGCAAGTTGGTTACACTGAAATTATCATCCAGTGCGTTAAATACAGGTATGTCGTCATGAAAAAATATAGGTTCCATGTTGATTTACTCCCGTACCGCATACATAGCCGTCTGCCAATGGATACTGTCCGTCTTGAGTGAATATTCCTCTGTTATACCTAGCTGTCGCAGCTTGCGTACGGTTCGCATAATTATATGCTCCGTCCATTGTGCGCGGCGGGCGGATAGTGCGTTCATGTCACATGTTATGAGTCCCTCCAGCCTACCAATTGCGGAAAACAGAGGAAACCCTCTAGGGGCGCTTGGTATGGTTTCCGCCAAAACCTGAGAAGGGGAAAGATTGTGATTTGTTGCCATAGGGTTTATCCCGTTATTTGGTAATCTTGCGCACTGCCAGCCCATTTCCATGATACATCCTCTAGCACAAACAATGGGTTTTCTTCAGTAGCCGCTTGCCAGTTTCCATAGCCTTTTAACGCTGGATAATCAGCATAATCCATAGATTCGGTTAGCTCATCTGTGAACTCAGAACTCCAAAACTTCGCTATTAGTTCGTCTGTTTTTCCTGCTGGCTCGGTAGAGGTTAAGACCATATCACCTAAGCATATTTGGCCGTTATCGTATATGTTAGTTAATACCGCTTTGTACAAGTGCTGTCCATTGACATCAGAAGACTCCATCGATACGCCTAATGGCTTGGTACGATAAAACAGACATGCTCTCAACAAGGTAGTTGGAACTCGAAAGTGTGCGATGAATATACAATACGGAAACGCTAGTTTGTATAGCTGTACGTTGGTTGGTTGATTGCCAGCCGCCTGA
>JAGWHU010000018.1 GCA_028866575.1 Candidatus Micrarchaeota archaeon
AGGGGGGGGGGTATTTAAAGTTTGTGATGTGTTTATATATGTGAGAAAGTATTATATATGAGAAATTACAGACCCTTTTCATATATAAAGGGTATATTATTTATATAGTATATAATAAGATGTTATTATAAATATATGATTTAATTTCTGTAAATTATGTTATTATGAAAATATTATGTTAATGTACATAATTACATAATACCAAAATATTATACCTAATAATATCAAGATGTTGTTACACCCAATGCAGCAAGGTCATTGTAAAAACTCTGCCTCTCAGTCTTGGATAATGATGGCAAATCTGTCACTGCCGCAATTGCCAATTTTTGCTTAGCTCTTGTTGGTGTCATCCCCAGGAGTATCAAATCACCTTCTGCTGTATTTGCATCCAACACACCTTTTTTGTATGCATCAATTATTTGTGTACTGTACAATAACTGTGTTTCATACAAATATTCTTGCTGTGCAGATTTTAGGATCCAGTCTTGTTGTGAAGATGGAATAGCAAATACTGTCATAATTGCCCGTGCGCTTGTATCATTTGTAAATCCATCCTTGTACATTGAATAAATCAATGTCTTGATGTTGCCCTGGAATGATTGTAATTCCAAGTTACCAAATGCTATTTGTAATTCTGCTGTATCACTAGGTGAAAATCCATCTTTTAATAATTGCTGTGTAGCAAAATCATTTGATACCATTTGTAACTCTATTAATTTTTCAAGTATGAATGGTGGCATAGCCTTGTATCTTGTCGCTGCGATTACATCACGTGATGATTTTTCGTATCCCTCGTATTGTGCCTCTTGCAATACCTGGTCCATTGTTGCTGAACCGTACCACAGACCTTTTGTATATTCCTGGTATCCGAGTTTTCTAGCCTGGAATAAATTATTAACTGCATACTCTGCTTGTAATCCAATTCCATTATCTACAAATAGTTTTAGTGTTTCACGTGATAAATCATAAACTCCTACAAATTCCAATATATGCTTGAATGTTTCTGACAAGTGTAATGAATGGAATGGGTGTACATTTTCAATTGCTGATAATAATGCAAAGGTTCCAGTGATAGCTATTGTTATACCCGATATCTCTTGAATCAAGTTACTCAATGCTGTTTGTGGGTCGTCTGATGATTTTACAGTAAGAAATTGTGATGATACCATCACAAATTTTTTTATCTCATTATTGTATGTATTTGATATAGAGTTTATTATGGCTGCTGTGTCTGCTGATATCATATTTTCCAACTCTGTAATCAGACCTGATGCAATAGAATCAAGTCCTTTTGCAAAAGATGTAAATCCACTTGTAACCTCTTGTTGAAAACTATTGAACGAACTGTATAATTCCCCAATTCCATTACCTACATTTGACCATGCCAAGTTAATTTGTGATACGGCTGTATTTTCAGAATTTATAATATCATTTCGTATTGTTTGAATATCTGTCTGTAAACCTGATTCAATTGTATCAATCCTTGTTCCAACATCTGATAATGTACGACCAACAGATGTTTCTATTTCTCCAGGTAAGGCAGTTATGATATTGATTACTGGATTTATCACCTGTGTTGCTAATTCTGATTGTATTGATGCGATTGTATCACTAATGCTTGATTGTAAAAGTGATATTTGTCCCTCAACATCATTTTTTATAACTGTTGTAATTCCCCCGATTGTAGCATCAATCTGATTTACAAGTGGACCGATTGAAGATATGATACTTTGTTCAGCATTTGATAATATTTGTTGTATGTATGTCTCAACAGGTGAAACAGTATTAGAGAACCAATCTATTCCTACTATCATATCACGAATTACTGATTCTATGTCTTGTTTGGCTGCATCAATGATATTCTGAAATGGTAACAATAGAGGGTTACTTACTGGGGATGGTTGTGGTTGTGGTGGTTGTACTTGTTGGGGTGGTGGTGTTGTCACTGTGAGAATTGGTGGTAGTTCTGGAGTAGAACTAATCACAGTCAATACAGAAGTGGATCCTAATTTTGATGTCACGCCCTGCAAATCTATGGTATAATCACCAGGTACACGGTTAGCATCTATTATTATTGATGCTGACACATTACCGTTTATGTCTGCTTGTAGTTGTTGTGAAAATCCCAGAGCAGGCCAACTATATATTATTGGTTCACCTGGTAAAAATCCACTTGAAAATAATTGTGTTCTCTGACCTTGTTTTACTGGATTTGGATTAAATTGAATCCCTCTTGGGAGAGACATATTTTCTTATGTGAATTCCAGAGTATGTAATTTTATCTCTTTTTGATAATCTGCCTTGATTGCAGCCTTTAGGTTATTCTCGTTCAAGTTTTCAGATGGTATCTTAATTGTGAATCTACCTTTTCCATTCACAGTATATGTTACAAGAGCGTCAAGTTTACCCAGTCTTGTAGGATCCTGTGATGGTATCTTTATCAATTGTATTACTTTGAATGTTGGTGGTTGTTGTGACATTTAAATCACCAAATAATTCATGTTGTCATGTACAGTGGATGAGAGTGCCCCTCCGGTAGTAGAATAAAAAGCAAAATCAGCAGTAAGTGTACCATTCCCTAATAATGCACCCATAATTATATGAGGTTGGTCATACAATGTAGTATTTGCAGGAAAAGGATAATTACTAAGATACATTTCTACAACCACAAGATTAACACGTATCGCAGCGACACTAGGAGTTAATTGACCTGCAAAACCAACATCCACTTCTGCACGTACTGATAGAAAATAGAATGTTTTACCTGATGCTGGGGTATAACTAAGAAATGGAAAATATCCAATACCGGATGATGATACTGAATGCGCTACTGGATTAGAGATATTACCGATATAACCTAACTCAGCCATTTTTGCTAACTCTAATCTATCCCCAAGTGGTAAAAGAGGACGTGTGAGTGTCATATCAGAAGAACGCCCCCGAAAAGGCACATTCGATAGCACTTATACCATCAATAAATGAAACATACATATCATAAGTTATCAGTCCATCACCTAACATTGTGTTACCTATTGCTATTTCTCCATGTGTTGTTTGTATGACACATGTAAGTTTATCAATGGGCGTTCCATTATTACGAATCTGTATTATTCCAGACTTGTATGTTTCACCTGCATAAATACCTGCTTTGTATGACAGTAACATGAAACGATTACCACCAACAGGGGTATAACTTGTTACTACTCCTATGGTTGTTAATGTTCCTTCTTGATATACTGTTACACCCCTAATAGATAATAGTAATTTTGCTATTAGTTCACATTGGTTACTAAGGGGCGTAGATGTTTGATACGCCATACTTTATTTTTTCACTCTACCGTCTTTCAAGTCTGGATTATGTTTTAGATGATGTTCAAAATTAGATTTGCATGTCCTATCACATGTACAATCGTTTTCGTCAAAGCGTTTATTGCATTTTGTACATCTCCAATCATGTCTATTTCTATATGCTCCGGTTTCATCTGTGAATCCTGCGGTTCCAAGTTCTTCCAATGTGCTAGTTTTACATGAAGGACAGTCTTTAATCAATGTATTACACCCTGTAAAGTAGCATATAAAGTGTCTGATGTCCATACTGTTACATCAATGTCATAAGTTTTTAATCCATCACCTAGTAAAGAATCACCCTTTGTAACAAATCTATATTCATTAACATTTGTAAATGTATTACCTGTTTCACGTATCTGTGTAGCATTTCGTAACTTTGCTTGTATTGGGTTCGTAGTTGAATTACTGTCTATTACTGCTATAAATTCATCAAAATGTATTCCTGCTGCCGGAGTATAGGATACAATAATACCTAATGCACCTAATGAACCCTGTACTATTATTAATTGTCCTGCCTCGGATGCTGCAGATAATTGTTGAAATTCATTCTGTGACCCTGCAACAGTAGGGGGGGCTGATGTTACTGTGACATCCTCGCCCTGATATACTTCTTTTACTCTTAAATCTGTACTAAGTGAAGTACATTGACCATAAATCGGATCCTGTGGTGATGTATTTGGACTACCCTTGAATGTAATGCTTGCACCTGGTTCTAGTGGATAACCATCATCTATAATGTTTTGTTGGTCCTGTGAAACGTAACATGTAACATTACCATTATTAAAAATTGATATTGTTGTACGGTCCCTAGAGAATGGGGCTATCTCTGTTACATTGGTTGTAACCTCAACAGCATAATTAGTCATGCTGTGACACTAGTATCCTATGCCCCTGCTGGGGTTGTTGGGGCTGGGGCACCACCTGTTAAGATTACATCTAAGAACACTGTCTCGGATGTATCAGCAACACTTGATAAAAATTCTACCTGTGGGAAGGTTGTGTTATCAAATGTACCCATAAGATAATTGTCGTCACCTGCAAATGGTCCTGGATTAGCATCTACTGCTGCGGCTTCGGTCCCTGCGAATCCTGCGACTCCTGGACGATATCTGGCATTAGACAATAGTAATCTTGCGGCAATTAGATTTGCACTAATTGCAATCATGTTTACTATTGCGTATGTCCCTGCTTCAATTGATTTATCCGGTACAATTGTCGCCAATGTCCATCCGTTAGCCGTTAATGTTGCTGATGCTGTACATCTTATCCTTCTTATCTCGCCTGCTGGTGGGGCTGGTAATGGTCCTGGTTGTTTAAGCCATGCAAGAGCATAATGTTGAAAGTCTACCCCTGCACCGTCTGATTGGAGTATTTGGAATATTTCGGTAATATCCAATGGTAGTTCTGGCTTCATTCTCTTTATTTCTGGGAATCCAAGGGAGAATTTTGATGCACCTGATGCCCTCGGTATAATTTCGTTTACTTCTCTTTTTACTTCCAAGGAAGGGCTATCTATTTGTGCCCTTGTTATTCCATTTCCCAATGCTGCCAATGCTGCAATGGTTGAATAATCTGGCGGCACCTGGAAACCATTATCTGCTGAGTTTGGCGTTAATATTGTATCTGCTATTACGTCAAGGGCTGCAAGGCTTATACCATGAGTATTTTGATTGAATGCTGCTAGGTGGGTAGCCATTTATTTTTCAATCTCCATTGATGATTTGAGCAGTATTGTTGCACGTCTTACATGCTCTGGGCTTCTACGTCTCTCAGAGTTGATTGTATCAAGGTCACGTTTTGGACCCTGACCAGGTAAATGAAAACAAGATACTGCATGACCATAAATGGACATACCTTTCGATAGGTCAATTTCTGTCTTGCATTCTGGGCATACAACATTAGAAGGCATTTATTTTATGCTCCTGGGGCGACCTTCGCTATTCCACGTGCTTTGTATTTTCCACGATTCTTTGCTAATGCTGTTTGAATCGCTGTGCCTCTTTGCATAATGTTTTGTGTACTGCCTCTTGGACCTCTCGCAGGTAATGCAGCCCTAGCGGTTCCTATATCTGTCATGATTGCACCCAATGCAGCCGTAACTTTTGCTTTTGCTGCTGCTGTACCGGATCCGTATCTTGATGGGTTAGCGTCAATACCTGCTTTGTAAACTGAGTTTGGAGTTGCTGCGGTTGCTGTTTGTCTTGACTTGGATGCTATTGCTTTTTGCATCGCTGCCGCAAAGTTTGCCTCAGATTGCTGACTTGATGCACCTGAGTTCCAGTCTGCCGCATCTGCTCTTTGTTGCCAAAGGTCTTGGGCATTCTGCGTATTTTTAACATAATTATCTACTGCTTGCTGTGGTGTTCTCATGGTTTTTGCCATATATATCTACAAGTGTATAGAATGTTACATTATTTAAAATCACAAGCATGGAATCATACTGAGGGAGGGGCCCCCCCCCCACCAAAAATATATAGTATATTATTTATTATTGATTATGGTAATTTTCGCCAACAAACTGGATGAGTTGCTATCAGATGCCGTACTGGCACAAGGCCTTAATCGACAAATAAAGCGTAAGACAACAGTCGATTACATCAAATCTATATCTGAGACACAATTCAAGAGAGAAATATCAGAAATAATTCACTTACCAGCATTGGAAATGCTCAATTCACTAGGTGTGAAAAAGGAAGTGTACCCAATTTTTTTACAAGCAATTGCGAAAGCAAGAAAAGCAGAGGGGCTAAAATAGGATGGATGAAGAGACGCAAAACAATAGCCAAGCGTATGTTATCACACACTCGATAGATGGATGGGTGTATCAACTGCATGACCAGGATCCCAGTGATGGTTCAAACATCTACAAGTGTCCATCCTGTGGTGACATGATAAAGGTTCTACCTGTTGTATTAGATACAACTAGTGACGAGCAACAAGCAACCGAAGACACACAGCAACAACAGCAAGAGCAATCAGTACAACAACTAGATACACGTTCAGACCAAGAGATAGAACAACAGCAGACAACGCCACGAAAACAAAGGAAATCAAAACAAGTATCGCCTTCTCATGTGGGCTGATTAATTCCATCACCCCTATTTTTTTTATCATACAATATAAGAATTTTGATACGGTCCTACATATCTGTAAAAAACCTGCAATACTTGTAAAAACTGTGATAATATACAATATATTGTGTATTGTATCTTTTACCATAATCAATAGTATACTATTGATTGTATATTATTTACTCTTGTTAAAATAGGCATGTTTTCACTACAATTGTAGACGTACATTTACAATAGTATATCGTAGGTAGGTAAGTGTCCGAGAGGACACTATACCATATTATTATTTACGTGTATTTGTACGGTACAAATACAACTAGATAAATTTAGTTGAATTACACACTATGGACATACGTGTAAAATTCAGCATGATACACATTCAAAATACTAGTATTTATTTTTAGGTGACATTGCATTATGATATAGTGTTATTATCATCAAATCATGTGATAATGAAGATAAAAGTTAACTACATGTACTACATTCCATATACTTGTCATGAACATAACATGGAAAGACAATTGCTATCCACGTGGTAGCAGAAAAAACGCAGGAGTAAATGGAAAATGACCAAAAAACGCAACTGTGATATCTGTGGGAAGGATTACAACGAAGGCACAGGATCCGAGTTTAAATTGAAGAACATGTCTTCAAGTCTCTGGAAAATCGGAGATGCATGTACCACATGCACCAAAGAGAAAGTTCTTCCTAACCTACAGTCTATCAAGTGGTCAAAATATGATAGTGAGTCCAAGAGATTCTTAGAATATCAAGGAACAGTCGAGGAGAAATAGATATGATAAGAATAACTTGTCCTCATTGTGGATGTACAAACGTAATTGATACAAAGGACATAGACATGCAATGGTTTTGCCGTGACTGTGCCGGGGAGTTAAACGTCAATGCGTAACATCCACATACCCCTCTTTTTTGATTATTGTGAATATTATCATCCTTCACTAATACATGTATTTGTGAGAAGAATACAGATTTTATCATTTATTGTAATCAAGATAAACTATACAGTATCACATTGGTATGAGGATGAATCATAACATGAAACAATTT
>JAGWHU010000019.1 GCA_028866575.1 Candidatus Micrarchaeota archaeon
AGCCTTGACAGCAGCAGCGAGGGCATTTCCTCAACGGTATTGCTGGAAGGGGGCATGGTCTACGTAGCATATGGGCCGTTAGGGCCTGAAAGTGTTGCGGCGCTGTACCAGTCAAACGGCACGACAGCGTGGGTTACTGCCCTTAATACAACGATGACATCGGTTTGGGCGTCTCCAATACTCTACAACGGACTCATTTACATAGGCACTGCCGCGAACCAGGCAGTGCTCAACAACGAGTCCAATGCATCGAGGCAGGGGGAGATATACGCGCTAAACGCATCGACAGGTGCCTTGGTCTGGAATACCATACTAGCAGGAAATTCCGGAGGTGCATCTATATGGGGCTCTGTAGTCGTTGATCCTGTGCTCAATTCCGTTTACCTTGGAACAGGAAACTCTTTCGGCAACGACAGCAATTCCTTGTACGCTTACTCGGTGGTGTCGCTTAATGCCGCAAACGGAAACATAAACTGGTACAACCAGGTTTACAACGGAATAACTTACGGCAAGGACCTTGACTTCGGATCTACGCCCAACCTGTTTTCATTTGTGCTGAACGGAACGACCTACAATGCAATAGGCATAGGGAACAAGGATGCAAACTACTACATTTTTGACAGGTATAGCAGCAAATACATAGAGAAGTTCCCCAACGGCGGGGCCGCAGACGGAGGGATAATAGGGCTTGCCGGATTTATCTACAGGAACGGCTCTGTAAACGACACCGAGCTGTTCATACCTTCAAACTACAATGCCACAAATTCTAGCGGCAATGGGGGAGAAGTAGAAGCAATATACCCGTCAAACGGCTTCAGTCCGTGGCATGTAGTCACGCCAGGTGCAATAGAGGGATCCGTTTCAATAATACCTGGCGCAGTCATATTCGGGGACAACCGGGGAAACATGTATGCAGTATCAATAAATGACGGCAAAGTGATTTTCAATACCACTTTAAATAGGGGCATAGAGGCGGGTATAACGCCAGCCGAAGGCCACATATTAGTTCCGACAGCATTCGGCAACAGCGGGGAGCCCGGGCTCTATGCATTCGCAGCATCAGCCGAAAAGAATAACAACGCAAATACTGCAGGGGAGATGCTCATAAATTACACGTACAGCATAACTCCCAGCACCCCGGGATATATTTACATAGCAGGAGCGAATACGCTGATTCGCATAAACTCTGCAACTCCGACGAATGCCACGCTTGTGGCTATAAACGTGACAAATACAATACAGTTGCCGGGATTGCTCATACCTGTTGTGGTATTGAACCTCAGCATAACAGCGCCTGCAAACATCACGTCAAGGTTTACCATGAGCTATCCGTGCTATTTGCAGCAGGATACTATCGAACCATACATACTGGAGAATGCGGAATGGCAAAGGATCAACAGCTTCAGCATAGACCCGGAAGCATGCAGGATAAGCTTCAGCCTGTCAAATCACCAGACAATAGGGATATTCGTAAACCAGCAGGCGGCAGCAAGAGCGCAGAACTCCACCAACTCGACAGCACCAAAAGTAGTGCAGCAAAGCCAGAACATCAGCAAGCAATCCGGCGGAAAGCTGACAGCAGATGACGTGGAATTGATCATAATATTCATAATATCGCTCGCGATAATAGCCTACTTCATAAGGAAGGAATAGGCACCAATATGCACAATAATACCATATCTTGTATGGGTTAGGATATACCGGTACAAAAGAGAACATTATTATACTTTTTTCTAAAAGACTTTAACATATTACTGGCTTTTTACTAATCTTTCAGGCATTTAACAAGAACTGGGGTAAAGCAATTGGCAAAGACTGCACTTTTATTTATCGTGCTCTTCTCGGCACTGATAGCTGTGCCTTTGACACAGCCGGTGAATGGAGGGGACTGGACATCGCTCATATTGAACAACAACAATACAAGGTATCAAACTAATTCCACGATAAACAGCATGAATGTCGGTAGTCTCGTACCTGCATGGAACATAACAACATACAATTCTGTTACATCCACTCCGCTTGTACAGAACGGCAACGTATACTTCGCTGACTGGGGAGGATACCTCTGGTCCGCAAACATGTTGACGGGAAGCATAAACTGGAAGGAGAACCTTGGGGCTGCAATATCCTCAACGCCGCTGCTGTACAACGGGACGATTTATGTTGCGCTGGGGCCATCAGGAACTGCAGATACCGGAGGATCGGTAGGTGCATTGAAAGGCCCGAATGCGACTGCGATATTCGCTCTTAACCAGTACAACGGTAATGTTGTATGGATAACAAACCTCAACAAGACGACCCATATGGATGCCATTTGGACATCTCCAATCGTATACAAGAACATCCTGTATATAGGAGTTGCATCGCAGGGTGACGAGTCGGAGAGGGCATGGAAGGGTGCAATGTACGGGATATACGCAAACAACGGCGTCATGGCATGGAATACCTTGGGTCCTTCAAACGCAATAGGATACGGATCAATACTCTTGGGAGGGCCTGACGGAGGAGACGGCATATGGGGCTCTGTTGCAATCGATCCCGGCTTGAATCAGGTATATTTCGGAACAGGAAATCCCTACACAAACGCACTTACAACTTCTTCTAAAAAGGCAAAGGACATAAAGTCGTCCAATACCCTGACATTGAGCCTTTCCGGCAACACCCTATGGATTTCGCCGTCCAATCCGCTCCTCGTATCAATAACTGGGAATGCTGTGGGGAAATTTTCCACATCAAATACAGCACTTGCCACGGACTCAAACAACGCTGAAACGCAGACGTTCGTAGTAACTTCTGGCAATTCGCTCCAGGTACTGACTTCCAATACCGGGAATTTCTTCTACATAACGCAGATATCGCTGAACAGCCCCAACAATCCGAGGCAGCAGCCAAGCCCATCCGTTAACGGGATTGTAACTGAAAAATATCTTAGTTCGTTCGGCGGTGTCAATTCCATAAGTGCATCGAGCTCATCGGAGAATTCGCTATACGGCTATTCCATAATTTCATTAAATGCGACGAATGGCAACATGGTCTGGTACAATCAATTGTGCAAGGCTGGACTGTACACTTGCGGCGATGCGGACTTCGGATCGACGCCCAACCTGTTTTCCATGACCTCGAGCCTGCAGAACTGCACCCCAGGATGCAATGCGGTGGGATTGGGCAGCAAGGACGGAAACTACTACGTTCTGAACAGGATCAATGGAAACTTCATAGAGAAACTGCAGGTAGGCACTTCCGAGGACAACATTTATCCAGACGGGGGCATATTGGGGCTTGCAGGAATCACGAATACCACCAATCCTGCGGTTTTTGTCCCGTCATATTACAACCCCACGGGCAATAAGATAGGCGGCATTGTAAGGGAGGTATTCCCGGCAAATGGCGCCACAGGATGGAATTACCAGACAAAGGGCATAACAGACGGCTCGGTTGCTCTCATTCCCGGCGCTGTGCTATTCGGGGATGTAATCTTCAGCAATTTGACAGGGTACCTTTATGCGGTATCAATAAAGAACGGCTCTACGCTTTTCAAGCACAAGCTGAGTGCTGGCATGTCCGGAGGGGTGACAGTTGCAGAGGGCTATGTGCTTGCAACAGGGCTGTACGGCCTAAGCAACAATACTCTAGGTGTTTATGCATTCAATCTGCCTAGCGGTACGACAACATCAACCACTACAAGCACCTCTACAACAACCACGTACACCACGACAATACCACCGGCAAACCAGACTGCGCAGGAAATTTCAGCTCTCAAGGGCAACGGGTTCACGAATATAACGCTTAACCAGGACACGGTAGTCATATCCTCCCCTGCAAGCATGTTTTTCGCGTTCGACAAGAATGCATATGGCACAAACATGTCGGCTAACGTCCTCGTATTCGTCATGCCTCTTGGCTACGAGTACCAGAACTGGAACACCACATATCCAAACACATACAGCTACTGGAACCTGTCGAACGTGCTACTCACGGGGACGATAAACTTCGAGTCCTTCCCAGCAAGCGATTTCTTCGGAGGCATAGCGAGCGGCATAGGCAAGTGGATCACATGGAAGGAGATAGTACCGAGCAGGCTGATAACACTAACCATGCCCACTACATCTACAACATCGACCACAACCACAGCAACGACCACTTCAACCATAAACACGACCACGACTTCCACATCTAGCACCATATCAAGCACTACATCATCGTCAACTATAGTAACTTCTACAATTCCGACTACAACTATTTCAACTACATCAACCGTTCCTACTACATCAACTGTTCCTACTACGTCCACAACCACTTCAATATCAACAACTTCAACAGCACCAACTACTACAGTAACTTCTACAATTCCGACTACATCCACAACTGCTTCAACAACATCAACCGTTCCTACTACGTCAACAACTACTTCAATATCAACAACTTCAACAGCACCAACTACTACAGTAACTTCTACAATTCCTACAACGTCTACAACTGCTTCAACAACATCAACCGTTCCTACTACGTCAACAACTACTTCAATATCAACAACTTCAACAGCACCAACTACCTCAACAAGTACAACATCCAGCACTACTGCATCAACTACGGTCACCACGACTTCCGCACCTACAACCACAATCCCATCAACGACAGCAACGACTACCACTACTTCAATTTCAACAACGACCACATCGGGCTCCACTACAAGCACCGCAACGACAACAATACCGCAAAATACAACAGTACAGCAGATGATTACGGCATTGCAGCACGAGGGATTCACCAACGTGACCACAAATGAGAACGTTGCTTCCATATCAAAGCCTGCCGCCATTTTCCTCGCGTTCGACAAGAATGCCTACGGCACAGGAAACGGAGGAAAGGTACTGGTATATGCATTGCCCCTTGGCGACCAGTACAGGAGCTGGAGCTCCAGCACGCCGACAGTTTACAGCTATTTGAATTCTTCGAATGTTGTTTTGACAGGTAACATAGCCTTCAATTCGGTCCCTGCCAGCGGCTTCTTCGGAGGAACAGCCAGCGGGGCTGGTCTCAACTGGATAAACTGGAAGGAGTTGGTCCCGAGCAAGATTTACCAGTCCATGATGCATTGATTATATGGAATGGAGCGGCAAAAACATCGTCATAATCCTGATTGTGGCATTCTCTGTCCTGACGGCATTTGTCCATTATGATTATTTCAGTTCCCTGAAGGGAGGCAGTGGCAGCACAGTGAGCTACACGACAACAGCATTCCCTGCATTCAACAATACCCCAAACAGGCAGGTTATCGTGGACCTCATTACATGGACGTCGCAGAACGGCTATTCATCGATAAAATGGAATTACATTACAGAGCTTGATGTATTCCACGTATGGATCGGCCAAAACGAGACCCTGAGTTACGACGGCAACCTGTCTGGGCCGAACATTGCGCAAATAATCAGTTCTGAGCACAACAGGAACATAAAGGTGCTTCTTTCCGTCGGAGGAGATGGAGAAAATCCCTCAATAATCAACAAATCGCTCTCCAACAGCACATTGAGGGGCATACTTGTCAACAACATAGTAACGGTGGTCAGCGCGCAGGGCTATGACGGAGTAAAAATAGATTTCGAAGGGTATTACAACCAGAGCGACTTCACGGCATTCATAAAGCAGCTATCAACTGCGATGCGTGCAAAGGACAGCAGCTACATCATAACCATGAACATCGCAAATTGGTATGCCTCTGATTTCAACCTTACCGCATTGGCACCTTACGTAAATAATTTTGAGGTGCAGTTCAACCCGTCGCTTCTGGAGCTCCAGAACTACGCAAACGAAGTAGGGGGCAGGTCAAAGATATCGGCAGGCTACGACCTGACAAATCCGAGCAACTTCACCCAACTAAAGCAGAGCCTGGCCAATGACAGAGCAGCAGGATACGGGATATTCTTCTACAATGCGGCAAAGATGAATTCTACAGTATGGACTGCACTTAACAATGTAGAGTCTCAAACGTGGAAGTAGAAAAAACAGATAATATTTATTAAATGACCTTCTCCACGACCTAAAGGTCGTGGTATCATTCAGGTAAGTGTTGTTTGCATAGATATATCTTGTTTTCGTATGTAATTCTGCAATGTTTTCTCGTCTCTTGGACCAACACTTCCGTTGCTGTACCCTGCAGTCCAGAA
>JAGWHU010000020.1 GCA_028866575.1 Candidatus Micrarchaeota archaeon
GGGGCTTTATAACTACTATAGCGATACTCCCGTGAGGCGCTGATGGCTCGATTCGGATTTGTTGGCGGAACATATCAGTCCATCAGCCCCAACTTTGCTTCAGACTTCTGCATGAATTTCTACCCGGAAGTTATCGAAAGCGGAACGGGAAAAAGCGGCATGGGATTGCTAGGCACGCCCGGTCTTTCTCTGTTTTGTTCGCTATCTGGCCCTTCGGTGAGAGGATTTCTTACATTCAACGGCAGAGCGTTTGCATGCTCCGGCACCACATTCTATGAAATATTCGCGGACATGACCACGCTTGTTCGCGGAACGATTCTGAATGATAGCGCGGTTGTTTCGATGGTTGCGGGACCGAATCAGGTAGCCATTGCCAGCGCGGGGACACTGTATGTGTTTGACTTGAATGCAAACACACTGACGGCGATATCTTCAGGGGTTATCACCAATGTAGGGCAAGTGGATTTTTGCGATGGGTTTTACCTTGCGTTGCTCAGGAACTCGAATCAAATTCAGGCATCGAATCCCCTCGATGCGACGACATGGCCCGGAGCATCCGTAGCGCAGGTTTCGGTTTTCCCTGACATTGTGGTTTCGATGAAGGTTTTGCATCGGGAGATTTGGCTATTGGGACTGAAGGCTGGTACGACGTATTACGATGCCGGAAGTTTCCCTTTTCCATTTCAAGTCAATTCGAGTGCGGGTGTAATGGAGCAAGGCTCGGCGGCTGCGAATAGCACAGCGATTCTCGATAACACCCTGTTTTGGGTTGGGCAGGATTCACGCGGAGGAGGGATTGCATGGCGCGCAAACGGATATGTGCCGGAAAGGATTTCTACGCATGCAGTTGAGTATGCTTGGAGGCAATATTCGACAATTTCCGATGCCATTGCCTATGGCTATCAAGAAGAAGGGCATTCCTTCTATGTAGTTCTGTTTCCGACCGCAAATGCGACGTGGGTTTATGATGTGGCAACGCAACAATGGCACGAGCGGGGAGTGTGGAACGGATTCGCTTTTACCGGACATCGTTCTCAGTTTCATGTTTATAGCTTCGGAAAGCATCTGGTAGGCGACTGGATGAGCGGGAACATTTACGAAATGTCATTGGCTTATTTGTCAGAACCTCAAGGAAACATTCGCCGGGTGAGACGTTCGCCGTTTGTATCGAACGAGCAGCAATACATTTTTCACAACTCGCTGCAAGTAGATACGGAAGTCGGACTGGGGCCAATTCCCCCGCTCCTCGATGGGCAAGGCAATCCTCGCGGACCTTCCATGATTCTCAGATGGAGCGATGATTCGGCCAAGACGTGGAGCAACTCTTATTCTCTCGATTGCGGGCAAGCGGGAGAATATCGCAAGCGAGTTATCTGGCGCAGGCTGGGAAGGTCACGAGAAAGGATTTATGAGGTTTCCGTGAGTGACCCGGTACCGTGGAGAATTGTGGATGCATATCTGGAAGCGACTGGCTATACGCTGCCATCGGAAAGGATTGCAAGCCAAGTGAGGAAAGTATCGTGAGCACTGGACCTGTTTCTCCATTGACTAGCGTGACAGTGGTGGTGGACAAATCTGGAAAGCCGACGCAGCAGTCGGGGCGGTGGTTTAATACCGTCGGGCAATATCTGAATTCATTGCTTGGGCCGTTGGGATTCGGAAATGGCGGCACCGTAACTATGCAGACAAAGGCAATTGGTACAGGTGGCGGCCCTACAAACCCGCAGCAGCCTGTAACGTATCGTCAAATTTCAGTGAATGGAGTGGTCTATTGGATACCGCTATTTCAGTAGGATTGCGAGTAATGAGAATCGTGATGGAAGAGTCGGGCGTTAAACAGCTTGGCGAAGCCACTACTTTCGAGGAATTGGGAATGGATTCTCTGGATTTTGTTTCCATGATTCAGGCCATAGAAAAGGAATTTGGGCCTATTCCTAAGTCGCATCTGATTGGCATCGAGAATGTCGGCAATCTGATTGATGTGGTGGAGGCTATGGAATGCTGACGTTTCAGACGGAAAAGTGGTCTGAGATTGTTTCCGAGATGCAGACTATGTTCGAAGCGCATTACAAGGAATTGGCCTTGGACCAGGACAGGATCGCTCTCGCTCCTAATACAGAAATGTATGAAGAGGCTGACCGGCGCGGACTTATGCATTTGGCTACGGTGCGGGAAGATGGAAAGCTGGTGGGATATTTCGTTTCTGCTGTGCTTCCGCATCTTCACTACAAGAATGCGGGTCCAATGAGTCAGACGGATGCTTATTTCGTTTTGCCGGAATATCGCAAGGGCGGATGCGGGGCAAAGTTTCTTATGTTCGTCGAAGAAAGTTTGAGAAATCGTGGCGTTACGAAGATGTATGTAAGCACCAAGCTGCATAGTGACCATTCGGTCTTGTTCGAGAAGTTGGGATTTCGTGCTACAGACACAGTTTTCACGAAAATGCTGAGGTAAAAAATGGGAATGGGAACGGCGGGAGGATTAGCAATTGGAGCGGGTTTGGGAGCGGCAGGCTCTTTGGGCGGAGCCGCCATTGAATCAAATGCTGCGGGAAATGCTGCTGGCGTGCAATCGAATGCCGCAAAGTTTGCGGCCATGCTTCAGGCGGAAGAAGCGCAGCAAGGGTTGCAATTGCAGGCTGGGCAGTACAATAATTCTCAGCAGGAGATTTCTCCCTATCTCCAAGGTGGAACCAGTGCGCTCGTCAACCTTGAAAATCTTCTTGGTGTTCTACCTTCATCTTCTGCTAATCAGAGTCTCTATTCTCCTCAGCCGTTGCAAGTGCCTTCTATAAATTATCCCGGAACGAACACGCCGATTAATGGCACGTCGATGGGAAGTCCATCGGCTACGCCGAATATGGGTGGAACACAAAGCATCGGAAACCGTTCACCCGGAATGCCCGTGCCCGCTTCGAGTGGAGGGGTTGGAAGTCCCATCGCTTCTCCGGTAATGGGAGGAATTCAATCGTTTGCGCCTCCGGCTGGCTCTGCTGGTATTCAGCCCGCGGGTGGAGCGCAGCCGGGACTCGCTGCAAGTCCTAAGCCGGGAGGCTCGACGCAGACGCTTGGGTCGCTTGTCAATCCTTCGCTTGGCGCGACCGGCTCTCTCATGCAACCGTGGACGCAGCAATTCCAAGCGCCCACGGCAGAGCAAGCGGAGCAATATCCAGGCTATCAGTTCCAGTTGCAACAAGGTTTGTCGGCACTGAAAGATTTAGCGGCAGCGCAGGGAGGATTGCTGAGTGGAAACACAGGAGAAGCTCTTACCAACTACGCTCAACAGGCAGCGCAAAGCGATTACGGGAATGTCTACAACCAGGCCCTTAATCAGTATCAGATGGGTTATAACCAATTCCAGCAGAATCAGGCAAATCAATATAACCGCTTGGCCTCTCTCGCGGGTCTTGGACAGGTTTCGGCAGGGCAGCTAAGTTCGTCTGGGTTGAATACGGCAGGAAACATGTCCAATACTTTGCTGGGGGCAGGTGGGCAGATTGGCCAAGACTTCCAGAATTCTGCTGCCGCTACAGCGAGCGGATATGTGGGCGGGGCGAATGCCATTGCCGGAGGATTGAGCGGAGCCACATCGAATCTGGGACAATTGTTGAGCCTTTATTCCTTGCTAGGAAAGAATAATTCTGGTTCCGGTGGGGCAAGCCAATGGCCGATAGGAGTTTGAGATAATGGGCGGAATACCTCTTCCAGCATTGGCAGTACAGCCTCCTCCGCAACAGCCGGGGCCGCTTGACCAATATAGGCAGCTTGTGGCTTTGAAATCATTGCTGGGCGGCCAGCAGCTACAGCAGCAACAGATTCAAGGAGCGCAGCTTGAGAATCAGCAAAGGCAATATCAGCTTGGGCAAACACAGGCCGTCAATCAGGCATACAGAGACGCTCTGAAAGTTAATCCCGATGGGCAGCCATCCATCGACACGAATATGCTCAGTCAAAGTTTGGCATCGAGCGGGCATGGAGAAGCGATTCCAGGGATTCTAAAGAATACCGCTGACTATCAGAAGTCAATGGCCGATGCATCGAAAGCGCAGCAGGATGTGCAGACCTCGATGCAAGATGCGATGGGAAGCGTAGGGAAGGCGATTCAGAATGCGAATTATGACCCGAATCTTGCTGACCTTCTCTTGCAGCATCAACTATCCATGCCCGGAGTGCCTCCGCAATACCAGCAAAGACTGCAACAGGTTGACCAACAAATAAAACAGAATCCTGGCTTGGTGAGGCAGATTGCCGACAGTTTGGTTGCTTCTTCGCAGAAGCAGCAGGAATTCCAGAATCAGTTGCAGGTAGCTGGCATTCGTGCGGGAACTCCTGATGCGAAGGAGCTTGCTTCATTTCTTCAGCAGAATCCTGGGAAAACAGCGGCTGATTATCCAGCATGGAAAGCGCAACAAGTTGGTCAAGCTCAGATTGCCACGCAGACTAGCCCAGCAGCTCTACAAGGTGCAGCTCAAAAGGCCGCTGCGGAGGAGGCAGCCCGAATCAACGTGCAGAATTCTCCTGCTGCCGTACAGGGAGCCGCCAACAAGGCAAAGGCAGTGCAAGCGGCCATTGCCAGTGGGAGCGGTGCGGCGCTTGCCAACGTTCCTCCGCATCTTGTTCCTGCTGCCACGGCAGCGGCTCAGAAGGCGGGCGAGGCTTATAGCCAAGCGGAGCAAGCTGCGGATGACATGAAGTCCATGATTGATATGGCGAACAAAGGAAATAAAGTAGCCTACGCCTATTCTCCTGTCACCGGAGTTTTGCAAATCAATGTGGCTGGTCAGACGAAGCGCATGAATATGAATGAAATCGAACAATATGCCGGTGCTGGCTCGGCGCTCGATAAAATCACCGGATTCCTTGGAAAACAGGCGAGCGGTGCTTCTATTCCCGCAGATGTTTTGAAGGATATGAGTACGGTCAGCGAATCTTATCGACAGAATGCTGCTACGAAATTCCAGCGTGATTTGGATGTTACGAA
>JAGWHU010000021.1 GCA_028866575.1 Candidatus Micrarchaeota archaeon
TTATATTATTTGTATTGTTTACACTATTCATGGGATCTTGTCTCTGGTGGCTAACGCCACCATTGATAAGAATTCAATAATAAGGAATAGATAAATTGTGCAATTCATCCAACGACTTAAAAGTCGTGGAATTCTTGCCTAAATATTAACAATAACAAAGGATATTATTGGTTAGCTATTGATATATAAGGTTGGGGTAGGTTGGATCATTTACATAAAGATACACGATACCGAAAATGGCGACATGGTGGCCATGTGCGACTCCTCGCTCATAGACAAGGTACTGACCGACGGGGATGTCGAGATAAACATAAAGGACTATTCTGATTTCTACAAGGAAAAGCTAGTCGATATAGAAAAGGCCTCGAAGATGATAAGTCCGGAGAGGCTCTACTCTGCGAACATAATAGGCAAGGAATCGGTTGAAGCCTCGATACGCAGCAACATAATAGATAAGGACAATGTCAAATACGTGGGGAAAGTCCCCTATGCTCATGCATTCAGGATAAAATATTAGGGAGCGCTATCGCCTGAAAGATCCAGGATCGCCTTGGCTATGTCACCGTTTTCGGCCGTTAGCTTGTCCCTTATAAGGTTCCTATCGGATAAGCCGGTTTTTTCAGCGACGAGATCTATGTCCTCCTCGGTTATGCTGACAGACTCTATGGCCGCGCTTTCGCTTACGTCGCCCACAACCTGGAAGCTCACGGCGCCCTGGGCCTCTATCCTAGTAACCTGCGGATTGTCTATTATTATGTTCTTGCCATCGGATTCTATTATGACTCTTTTTGCGCTTATGTCGGAGGACTTTATGCCCATTCTTGCCATCAGGTTCTTCATTGTCCTTGGATCCATATTCGGCATCATGAATATCACAATTAGGAAAACACCCAGGATAATTATGCCTGTTAATGATATTAAATGTTGCCATTCCTTTTTCTTATGCTGCAGCAGGATGGACTCTGCGGGAATCGCACCCGCGACCTTCCGCTTTTTTGGATCGCTTTTTGATTAAACTTTTTCTCAAAAAGTTCGCATGCAAAGCGGACGCTCTACTACTGAGCCAAGAGCCCGTACAATTAGAATATTATTAATGCTAGGGTTTATTAACGTTTTTTACCCTTGCCATTTTTATGCCGCTTGACGGCCTTCTTACCGGCCTTATTCTGCCTCTTGGGCCTTGCCTTCCTGGCCTTGCCGCCCGGGCCGCTGCTGCCCCTTGAAGCGATGCTTTCTATTATGCCGAGATCCTTTGATGAATTCCTGTCAAGGTTTAGCTGGTTGAGCATGTTGTCTATTGCGTTGTCGCTTACCGTCTCGGAGTCCTTGGAAGCGTTGGTCAGCGCGGCGTTCTCTATGTCGCTTTTGTGCAGCACCTCCCTTATGGCGTTAAGCTCCCTTAGCTTTTCCAGCTCATTGGCGTATCTCTCCTTGCTTTTGGCCTTTTTTTTCATCGCCACAACCTCGATTGCCGCTTCAGGTCTAAGATACTTAGATTAAGTTATTAACTCTTCTGTTTTACTCCAGTTTCATGCGCTTGGGCCTGCTCCTTGCCGGCTGCGGCTGAGGGTTTATACAGGTGCATTTTTGGCACTTTACGATATATTCGTTCCTCGTCACGTCCTCCGATGCCATCTTGTGTATGTAGTTGCCTTCTGTGTCCTTGACAAGCTCGTGCTTGCAATTCCTGCATATTTCTATTGCATCGACCTGCGTGAAGAATTTTCAGGTATATCTATTTAGAGTATGCCATTAAAATCAATAGCCCCCACATCTTAACTCATTCCTGCCAGCATGGCGAAATCACTGCATTTAAACCAATGATAGTTAAATTCAACCACATCTTATCACATATATATGAGGGAAGGGGTTTCACATTTGCGCAATACTTTTTATTTATTTGCAGAGCAGTTTGCCTTAATACAGAGTGGTTTTACAAAACCCATAGCTACGTTTCAATCTGTGCCTGTGGAAGCGGGCAGTTGTAGGTGTACATGCAATGTATGCATATGACAAGATAAAAGAGGAATTGAAAAGGCACCTGAAGAGCAGCAGGAGCGTACACCCTGTATACGATTTCATAAATCTAAAGAAGCTGAGCAACAGGACCAAGCCGACGGCATGGACTGTGTACAGGTGGGCAAAGAAGATAAAAAAAGGAGAGCTGGTATAAAAGTCCATACCGCTTTTTTTCGCTTTCCAGGGACACGGCAATACAAAGCAGATAGCACAATCTATTTATACCTTTAGGAGCAAAGCTATACCGGTGCTAATGTGGCAGCTTGAGCTATTATAGGCTCCTGTATTAGAAAGCTACTTTTGAAGGCTTGATGAAAATACTTATCTTAGTAGAGCCTTTGCTCTGTGCCATTTGTGATATCGTGCTTTTGCGCGATTGATATTAGGAGAAGAAGCTTGCATAATCATAAACCGTCTAGGGGATGGCTTGGCTATAGCAGCGAAGAAGGCCGTGGCAAGCTGCGATAAGCCTGGGGTAGTCGCAAGTCAGACTTTGAACCCAGGATCGCCTTAATTGTGCAGAAATGCATGCAAACGCGGGGAACTGAAATGACTTAGTACCCGCAGGAAAAGAAAGAAATATCGATGTGGCTAATAACGCGAGTGAACGCCACAGAGGGCAACCTGAATCCTGTTTTGCAAAAAACACGGAGATGTGGTGTGGGAGAATCCAATGTATGAGCTGAAGGTTCTGGAAAGAACCGCCATAGAGAGTGACAGCCTCGTAAGTTAAGTTAGTTGGAAGGTACCACGATGAAGAGTAATTCTTTTTGAGTATGAAGAATGAAGATGGGTGCATTAAAACCCAACCCTAAACATTGGCTATAGACCGATAGTGAACAAGTAGCGTGAGCGAAAGCTGAAAAGAACCCACACGCGTGGGATTGAAAAGATCTGAAACTAGATGGTGAAACGAAGGTAAGGCATGGAAGTTATGAGGTATGGTGAAGCTGAAGCCCGAAAGGGCCATGCGAACCGTAAGGAACAATGTCTTATCATTCTTCTTGAAGCAAGAGCCAGGGAGTGTATATGAGTGGCGAGTCGAAAGACGCAGCGAAAGCGAGTGCGCGCACTATAGGAGGCGCAGGGTATGAAAATGCCTAAGTCACTTGTATACGACCCGAAGCCGTTGTGAACTACGCGCGACCAAGGCGAAGCTAGATTAACGTCTGGTGGAGGCCTGCAACCTGTCATGGCATGTCCTGTTGGGTGAGTTGCGGGTAGCGGCGATATACCACTCGAACACGGCAATAGCGGGTCCCCTCTGAAGTATCTTTAGGATAGCTCCGGGCGAGTTTGCACATGCGGTAGAGCTACCGACTGATTGGCAAGGGGTCGAGAGGCCCCACCAATCTATCAAACTCCGAATGTATGTGCTGCGTAGACCCCGGGAGTCGACGAGTTTGGGTAAGCCAGACCCGTGAGACTGCAAAGATAGTGACTAAGGTTAAGGTCCCCAAATCCTAATTAAGTGTCTTAAAAGTAGGAAAGGCCACAGACAGCTGGGAGGTAGGCTCAGAAGCAGCCACCCTTTAAAAAACGCGTCATAGCGTACCAGTAGAGGCTTTTCTTGCTGAAGATATACGGGGCTAAATTAGGTACCGAGACCCTAGAGATTGAATAAATCTGGTAAGAGGGCGTTTGGCACGTCAAGAAGTACGTCCGAAAGGACGTATGGAACGTGTCATAGGGAAAATCCTGGTATTAGTAACAGCATATATGGGTGAGAATCCCATACACCGAAAGCACAAGGTTTTCTTCGCAACGCTCGTCAGCGGAGAGTTAGTCGATCCTAAGGCTAATGCTAATCACACTTAGCCAAAAGGGAAGCGCGTTAATATTCGTGCACCTAGAATGTAGGAGTGGCAACACAAGGCAAATTTCTGACGCTTGGGGATAGGTCCGCAAGGAAGTGCAAAGGGCTGCAGAGTCTCGTTATGAGGAGAAGCAGCTAAATGAACTATGGACTGAATTCCTGAGCCCGTGAAAAGGGAATCTGCAACGATCATTCTAGCTCGTACCTAGAACCAGTAAAGGTGCTGCTGGCTGAAGAAGCCAAGGTGTGGCGGGGTAACCCGTGTTAGGGAAATCGGCAAAATAGTGGCGTAAGATACCAAGAAGCCATGTCTGCGTATAGGATATGCAGATATCATTGACTAGGGAACGACAACTGTTTATCAAAAACACAACTCACCGCAAAGCGGAAACGCTAAGTACAGTGGGTGACGCCTGCTCACCGCCAGTACGTGAAAGCCCTTTTCAAGGGGAAGAAGCGCTGGCAAAGAGCGGGAGTAACTCTGACTCTCTTGAGGTAGCGT
>JAGWHU010000022.1 GCA_028866575.1 Candidatus Micrarchaeota archaeon
TTCTGGACTGCAGGGTACAGCAACGGAAGTGTTGGTCCAAGAGACGAGAAAACATTGCAGAATTACATACGAAAACAAGATATATCTATGCAAACAACACTTACCTGAATGATACCACGACCTTTAGGTCGTGGAGAAGGTCATTTTATCTTCAGTTGTCGGCTCCGCTAATACTGCACTTAGTTCTTCATCAGACGGCGGTTTTGAAGGCAACCTCATTTATGCACCTAACTACTAATTTAGTAGTAATTAGTAGTTATTAGTATATGAAGGTTCAGGTATATAAATCTTACTACTAATTTAGTATCTATTAGTAGTTATTAGTAATAGGAATTTTGTAGTGCAGTGGCTATGCAGAAAAATCCCTCTCCATTATTTGCCTTTAGCGTGCCTATGTCCGTTTAGGGAGGCCTGTCAGGATTGCTCAGTAGGCCTTTGCGAAATAGGCAACATTCACCGCTTCCTTGCCGCAATGCACGCATTTCCCGAAGGTTTTCTCGTTCTCAAGCCTTATGAGCCTGCATGTAGCGCCCGTTTCCTCCTTTATGAGCCTCTCGCACTCATCAGAGCCGCACCAGTTGGCCCTTATGAAGCCCTTCCTGGCCTCAAGCGCCCTCTTGAAGCCATCGTAGGACTTTACGCTGGTTATGCCCTTCCTGAGCCTTTTCCTTGCACTGGAGAACAACGCCTTCTGAATTGATCTCAATTCTGACCTTGCCTTCCTGATTAGGTCCTCCTCCTTCACTGTCGTTTTCTCGGAAGTGTCCCTCCTTGCAATCACAACCTGCCTGCCGTCTATGTCGCGCGGCCCTATCTCTATCCTGAGCGGAACCCCCCTGAGCTCCCACTCGTTGAACTTCCAGCCGGGGGTATAGCCGTCCCTTTTGTCAAGCATTGCCCTGAAGCCCCTGCTCGTGAGCTTTTTGAGTATCATATTGGAGTGCATTAGCACCCTGTCCTTGGTGTCGTCCCTGTATATCGGCACGATCACTATCTCAAGCGGTGCAACTTTCGGGGGCACTATGAGCCCCTTGTCGTCCCCGTGCGTCATTACAAGCCCGCCGAGGAGCCTTGTTGATATGCCCCATGATGTTGTATATGGGTTCTCCTCCTTGCTTTCCGCATTAAGGAACTTTACGCCAAACGGCTTTGAGAAATTCTGCCCAAGGTAATGGGATGTGCCGCACTGCAGCGCCTTCCCGTCAGGCATCAGCGCCTCGAGAGTCACAGTATACACTGCACCGGCGAACTTCTCCCTGTCCGACTTCTTCCCTACAAGGACAGGGATTGCAAGGTAGTTCTCCATGACATCCCTGTAGAATTCTGCTATCATCATCACCTCCTTCTCTGCTTCATCCGGGGTTGAATGCGCTGTATGGCCCTCCTGCCACAGGAACTCGCTTGTGCGGGTAAAGGGCTTGGTGTCCTTTATCTCGCTCCTGAGCACGTTGCACCACTGGTTGAGCAGCATCGGGAGATCCCTCCAGCTCCTTATCCATTTTGCGAAGAAGTAGTAGAATATGGTCTCTGACGTGGGCCTTATCGCAAGCTTCTCGCCAAGGTCGCTGTTGCCGCTTTTTGTAACCCAGTAAACCTCTGGGTTGAACCCCTCGAAGTGCTCCCCCTCAAGCTCAAGGAGGCGCGCGGGCACAAGCAACGGCATGTAGACGTTCCTGTGGCCCGTATCCTTTATCATCCTGTCGAATATCCTCTGTATGCCCTCCCATATCTCATACGATTCCGGGCGGAAGGCTATGCTGCCCTTCACAGGCGCATAGTCCGCAAGCCCTGCCTTGAGCACCACCTGCGAGTACCATTCAGGGAAGTTGGCATCCTTCCCTGCGGTAATGCTGTTCTCGTTGACCTTCTGCTTTTCCTCATCTGCCACTAAATCCACCGGAGATAGATAATTGATGCGAATGGCTATAAACCAGCACGCTCAGAGCATTGTCTTGATTATCGAATCAGCGGCTATGCCGTTCGGGCTGACCACCTTCTCGTTCTTCAGGGTGCCTAGCTCAGCTATGTGCCTCTCAGCCTCGCGGTCCTGTATCACTATTATCTTGTTGACGTCCTTGGCAATCGTCCTTATGACAAGGAGCGCATACACCAGCCTGGTGCTGTCCCTCAGGTCTATTATCACCTTGTCGGAGCTGTGTATCTGGAACTGCGACATGTCCAGTTCCGAGGTAGCATCGGCGACGTAAGTCCTGTAATTCAGCATGCGCAGCCTGTCAGCAACTACCTTGTCAGCTACAATCATTATGAATTTTGTGCCCTTTGAATACAGCTCCGACGCTATCGCGAGGTTTACGCCGTCGGTGCCTATGAGCACCACGTGACCCCTCAGATGCCTCTTCTCCGCCCTTGACAGCCTATTGGAAAGCTTCTCCATCCTATCATTCACGAACTCACCGGATATAAGCGTTATTATGCTAAGGAATATGCTCAGGCCTATCACTATCAGCAGCATCACGAACAGCTTAGCGAGCGGCGACACCGGCAGCACGTCCCCGTATCCCACTGTCGACATGGTCACTATGGTGAAGTAGGCTGCATCGAACGGAGACATGCCCCTCACGTTGAAGCCCCCGTACTGCGATATTATGTACGTTCCCAATACTCCGAAAACGAAGACCGCGAGTATCGCGCCGAAATAGATGATCTTAAGCTGCGAATCCATGCAAGACACCTGTCAAAACAAGCCTAGCAGGACAATTTCCAAAAGAAAATATAATAACCATTTGGTGCCCATAATAACAAAAGGTATTAATTAACGAAAACTTAATTCTGCTATGGCGCGATTGTAGTCTAGCCTGGTAGGACGTTGCCTTGCCAAGGCAGCGACCCGGGTTCAAATCCCGGCAATCGCAAATGAAATTTGCGAAGACAAAGTAGGGTTCAAATCCAATCTAAGCAGAAAATCGGGTTCGAATAAGCTTAAGTTTGTAGGCAAAACTGGAGAAAGGAGAGTGCCTTTCACAAACAATTCCCTATGCCATCCTTACATTGTTGAATATCTAAATACGAGCAGATTTAAGTCAATAGACCCTAACGAGCCATTATTCATCACAAAGGGTGGACTGGCCTTTGATTACAAGAACGTAAGGAGACTTTTAGCTCATCTGAAGGAACAGGTAAATGTAGATAATTATTTGTAGGCTCCGCCACGCCATTCAATCTCAAATATATGTATTTCCTTCAATTCCTATAACACAGTATAGCTTATCCTTATTCCTCCGATTCTTATTCTGTATGAGTCCTCTCCTCCGCTCAATTTCCTGACATCGTATGCTGCGGCTGGCACAGGCTCTTCCGCAAGTGCTATAATTACCTCTTTAATGCCCTTCTTATGGAAATCCGGCATCTTATCAATGGACTTCTCGACCTTCTTTGAAGCCTTGATTGAGAACAAGGGATCAGCCCAATTTCTTTATCAATTGGCCGCCAGTTATGTAATTGCCTAGCTTTATCTCCCGTTCTGCTTCTTCCATTGCCTTCTTCATCTTCTTTGACATCTTCTCTTTTGGAAGCAACTGCGCCCTAAGCCTAAGCAATTCCATCTCAAGGTCGTCCAGCTTGTCTAAAACCAGCTTCAGTTCTTCGGTCTTATATTTCATTTCAGTCTTTGCCCCGTTTCCCATTTAAATCAGTTATATTATGAACAAGTTAAAATAAAAGATTATGCTTGATTAAGCCTTTTTGATGCACACTACCCACAAGCTTCTTTAAGCGGATTTCAGCTAACCTATTTGCAGATAAATATTATAGCATCGGGTAATACCATGTCAACAACAGTTGCACATGGAACCCGAATGTCTAATGCTAGGCGATCGCAATCTGTTTCAAACCGTGTGAATTCCGGTAAACCATGCGCGGAATATGTGGCTTTATGGCTTTTTATCCCATCCATTAGCAGGCGATGCAATGGGAAAATACATGGTAAAATACAGGAGATCCGACAAGGAGCTTGAGTTCGAGACGATAGTGGAGGTAATGGCCCCTACGGTGAACCAGGCGATGATGAAGATAAAGGAAAACAGGGGAATGTACAAAGACCTTGCCTACAGCGATGTAGTGATACTGGGAGTGGAGAAGGTCTAGGGTTCCGATAAGGTTCATTATATTGACTTGCGCAGCTCATACAATCGGCCTTGGCCAGCTTGGCGCAATCGCAATCTTTAATATTTAGGCAAGAATTCCACGACTTTTAAGTCGTTGGATGAATTGCACAATTTATCTATTCCTTATTATTGAATTCTTATCAATGGTGGCGTTAGCCACCAGAGACAAGATCCCATGAATAGTGTAAACAGTACAAATAATATA
>JAGWHU010000023.1 GCA_028866575.1 Candidatus Micrarchaeota archaeon
GCAATAGGGGCACGTTTTGAAGGTTTCGATGAATCTCATTTCCCCTCACTGGAAACTGGCACACAAATAGTCGGCGCACACTCTGGGAAAGCGACGTAGCTGTATTCTGCCACCAGACGTTCTATGAAAAGTCCGTCCATGACATACTCAGGTCCTGCTGGCCACCGCCCGATTTCCCGCTTGACGACCATATTAGCCGTGTCGAAGAAGCAGAGCCGCGGGGGCAGGTTGAAGAAGCGTACTCCGTGGCGAATGATTGGAAAGATGCCCACATTCGGCTCACCAGCGGCAGCCAGGCAATCGTGAATGCGCTGGAGAGCATCTTTGTCGGCGAGACGATTGTCATCATCGAGATATATGATCCAGTCTCCGCTCGCGAACTGCCAGGCTAAATTTCGCGGGGTATTGCCAAAGTCGTTGAACCGCATCCCAGGCACTACGACGCTCCGTTTACCTGAATTCATCTGCTCCAAATGCGAGGAGGCTATCTCAGCGTCGAGCCAGACAATGTGCTCCCAACTATCGAACGTCTGCCTGTCCAAGGAGCGCAGACAGACAGCGAGGGATGCGCGGTCGAGGGTCGGTGTGATCACGCTAAAATACGGCATTAAGCCTCCGTCGCCCAGACGTTCCCGGATGTTCATAAGGCGGGAGGGAAGCGCTTCCTCCCGCTGCCCGTCATCTAACTTTGACGATTGCGAATTGCGCGAATTGGTCGGCGTAAGTGCCCCCGGTGTTTCCCCACCACCAAGGTCGCACGACATCGCCTGCATCCAAGAGCATGGTGACGCTGTTTTTCCCGACCATGTAGGGACCGCTCGAAGAAATGAACGCGATAGTGGGAGTTGCGGTGATGGTGGAAACGTCCGAATGAGGCGCAGCGTGGTCAACCTCGACGTAATACCAGAAATACGGAAAGGCGTTGTCGGTGCGCTGGTCCGTGTAGCTGATCGAGTACACACCAGGAGAGTTTATGAGAAAAGATGCTCCGTAAGACGAGTCGTCGTTGTAGGTTATCGCCGTTCCGATTGTTAAATCCACAGTCGAAAAGCGTCTCACGATCGTGTTGATCGAACCGAACCCATTACCGCCGTGGACGATTACTTCACCTTCCATGCCGGTTACGGAGTTCCACTGAGCGTTCGCGCGAGTTCCAAGCCCAAAAGAAATCGCGAGAAGCATCGCCGCCAAAATCAAGAACGAACGTTTCATTTTCTTTTCCTCCCGGTTAGTTGGTTTCTGTTGTCCAGATCGTATCCACAACCCGGAACTGCTGAATTTGTTCATGAACTGCTTGCATCACGCCGGGCCAGTTAGGATGGAAATCATGACCAAGCAAGATGCCGCCATCGCGCAGAATCGCTGACCAAGCGCGTATATCTTCCGAGATGCTTTCGTAGTCGTGCTTAGCGTCCAAGAAAATCATATCGAATTTGCGCCCTTCGACAGCGAACTGCTTAGCGGCCTCGACGGAGCGGAGTTGGACGGCGGTAACGTTTTTGAGGCCAGTCATATTTGCGAGGAAATCAGCAAGAATATCCTTGCCCCATGTCCCCTGCTCCTCTGTTCCCATCCAAGTGTCTACACAGGTCAGATGCCCAGCGGTGTTTTCCGCGATAGCGCAAGAAGATCGCCCCAACCAAGAGCCGACCTCGCAAATCTCCCTTGATCGCTTGGCAACCGAGGCCAGGTAACGTAACTCCATCTCGCTCATCCATCCAGAAATGAGAAGTGCCCTACCGATCCTCATTGGCCTTCTCCTTCAGCCGCCTTTCGGAGATATTCTCTCCACCGCGGCCAGACGTTTTTCCAATCGTACTCGCTCGGGCGGTTAGTGCGCTTGCCAAGGACCTTCCGCGCCGCCGAAGCCCACGTTTCTGGATCGAAGGTGGGACGGTTGAACGCATACTCTCCGTCCAGTTTGAACGACTCCGGCGTAACCAGAAAATCGGGATAAGCAGAAAGCGTCTCGGCGCCGCCAGCGTAGTTCCCATGAATGCACGGAGTGCCGCAAAATACCGACTCTGCCAGCGGAAAGCCAAAGCCCTCGCCAGAGCCAATGCCGAGGCTGAGGTCCGATGCACTGTAGCCAACGGCCATGTTGTCATCGGAAATATGGCCAAGCGAGATGACCGTCTTCTCGACCATGCCATAGTCCACAAGCAGCGCCGGTATTGACCAGTCGCGCTCAAGAGCCGAGGTATGCAGCCAGAGCCTGACTTTCATCTCCTTGGCGAGAATCGCAGCGGTCTGGATTCCGAGCGGAAAATCCTTTCGCCGCTGATTAGTTGCGACGATTCCGATCAGCACTTCGTCGTCCGCGATCGGTTCAGGCTTCTGGCCAGTTGGGCATTGCGCGCCGGTACGCAGGAAGAAAGCCTTGCGGCAGGCTTGGCGCGGCAGCTCATAGAAAGTCTCTCCGTCGATCCAGTGCGGGAGCGCAGTCAGATGGCGCTTTTCGGCCTCGGCGTCTCCGATCGAACGCCGGATTACGTCCGCTCCCCAATTGGTGTAGGCAATAATACGGTCAAAGCCGAGTAGGGTCATCTTGAGCGGGAAGGTGAGAGCGCCGTTGGGTCCGTCCGCGTCCACTGGACAGTAAATCCAGAGTTCATTGTTCTCTCGAAAGCGCTTGATCCACTGCCGAAGACCGGGAAGCCCTTCAAGCAACTCGCTCAGCAAATCAGGTTGCGCGAGCCAACCCAGCCTTGAGGGATCCCAGCAGAACGCTATGACGCCGTTCTCTCCCCGCGAATGGTCATCCCAAATTTGCGGCAAGCTGGGCAGAATAAAGGAGGATTCGACACCTTCTAGTGTGTACTGGAAGAAACCAAAGCGCCGACTTCCAGGCCCCCCGTGCCCCGCGCTCGCAACCTGGTAGACATCAGACAGGTCTTCGTGAATCCCTTTGGCGATCATTCCGGCAATGCGGCCAAGACCGGTGCCAGAAGAAACTGCGTCGCCGACGAGAAGAAAGGGCTTTACTTTGCTCATGTAGCGCAGAATATCGCACAGCGTGCGGATTGTCAACACTGTTGTTTTCTGTTGACACCAGTAAACAAGTCGGATACCATCCGCTCAGTGAAAAGGAAAGAAGAAGTCGAATCTGATCCGGTCATTGCCGCCCGGATGCCGCTCGCCGAAGTCAAGGCGATCAGGCGATTGGGAAAGCGGGAGGACAGGTCGATGGGGAGCATGATCCGGACTCTTCTCCGCGAAGCACTAGCCGCGCGACAGGCAAAGAAAGAAGGTGATGCCCTATGCAACCGAACGCCGGACTCATAGAGTGCTGGTTTGACGGCTGCTGCAGAGCGAACCGATAAACCCAGGTGGGCACGCCGCGTGGGGAGCCGTCGTAAGAGTAGGCGGAAAGACCGTATACGAAGAAGGCGGGTACGTCGGATGCGGCCCCAAGACCAGCAATAACGTCGCTGAGTACCAGGGCTTCATGGCCGCGCTCGAACATGCTGCCGTCCACCTTGGAGTCATTCTCGTGCGCGGTGACTCAAAACTCGTCATCATGCAGATTTCGGGAAAGTGGAAGGTCCACGGTGGCCTGTACCTCCCTTACTACGCGAAGGCGAAGGAACTGTACCAGAAGCACAAGGAACGGGTCCGCATGGAGTGGATCCCGCGCGGTAAAAATGACCTGTGTGACAGGCTCTCGAAGCAGGTTCTGAAAGACATGGGGGTCCGTTTCAGGATTCAACCAGAGTAGGCACAATGTTCCGTTGGCTCAAATCCGCATGGTACGCCCGTCTGCGCAGGATCGATATGAAGATCCTGTGGCCTGAGTGCGCGAATCAGGCTTCCGATCTGGACCACGCCAAAGCAGCCTTTGCGGTGCACGCTTTTAACGATCCAGCGTGGCAGATTCTGGGCGAAGATAGGATCAAAGAGTTCATCGATTCACTGGAGTAAACAGATATGCGAACCAAGGACAAACTGGCTCAGGCGCTTGAAGAAGTGGGTGCGCCGAGCGGAATGATCGAAGCGGCGCTCAATGGCTCCTACGACGATTTTGAGAGCAACAGTGCCACGCCGATCAACGATTTAATCCGCGACGCTTCGAAGCACAGCTTGAGCACCATTGTCGGTCGTGCGATGAACGGAGACTTCGACGCCACCCGCGAAGAGGCCCGCGCTTGGTTTAACCGAAAAGGGAAGAACCTGATAGGAGGCCACAATGCATGATCCAAGCACACTTGCTTTCGAGTTGAAGTTTCCGTGGCGCAAGTACGGCCGCAAGGGACGGAACCATTTCGAACGCACCTACCGCGAGACCTTTCTCACCATCTGGCACAAAGACCCGTACCTGAA
>JAGWHU010000024.1 GCA_028866575.1 Candidatus Micrarchaeota archaeon
TCCGTCTGCGCCTCGGCCAACTCGCGCTCAAGACGCTCGATGACGAGTGCCGCAGTCGCCGGCACTAGTGCGCAGTGGGTTGCGTCCATCCATAGCTGTTTATCCAACACCCGCAGTCTCTCGCACAATGCCTTCGTGTCGTCACTCATGGGGAGGCTCGAATAGCCAATCGGCCAACTTCCATCCCGCCCACAGGGCTAACGGACAGAGAAAAGTGAGCAACCACAGTTGAAATTCACTCATCGACCACTCCTAGCGCGCGGATGGCCTCAGCGCAATCATCTGCCCCATCGCTCTCGCCCTGCAGTTGCGGATTGGCGCGCCCCTTTCCAGTGCCGCGCTTGTATTCGCTCCATTTGGCGCTTGCGTAGTCCTCGCATACCTGCACCGCCCTCTCCCGCATCGCCTCGGCCGCGCTGCGCTTGCCGGCGAGGTATGCTGCGTCCAATGCAGAGTGAATATCGCGCCACGGAGTCTCCAAATAGTCTTTCGTTTCGTCAGCCAGCGCCGCCCGGTCCTCATCCGTCAGCTTCATGCCATCGCCTCCTGTGCCCTCCGCGCCAGGCTCGCGGGCCTCACGTGCCTCTCCGTAGCCGGATCGCCGTTTCGATCCATTTCTTCGCCCTCGCATAGTCAGTGATGTGATCCAAGCGATCTACTTTCGCTGCAGAGCACAAAGCGCGCTCGCTAATGTCGTGATCCTTGCAGAGCGCAGCAAGCTCAAGTGCCTGATCGACGGTTATGAATCCGGTAAGGATTTCACTATTTGCTGATGATCCACCGTTTCCCCCAGGGGGCAACGTGGTATGCAGACGCGACGGAGAGTTACCGTTCGCCCATTCCGCGATCTTGCGTCCGGCTTCCTCCGTGATCGGCTGTACTAGAGGAAACAGTGACTTGTGCTGCTCCTGCAGCTTGATCGGCTTCGGTACACCCGGCGCTTCCGGCGTCAGCAGCAGGGAAACCGTCAACTCGAATGGCAGCGACTTCTCGCAGATCGGTTGCCAGCCGCCGATGCCGGTCAGCGATACTTTCGGCACGATCTTCATCTTGCCATCCTCGCGGATGACATCGACCTTTTCTTCAGCCCGAAAACACAGAATCAGATGGGCGCGAATTTGCAATAGCTTCTGCACCATCTGCTTGTGCGCCATCTTCGGCTTGATCCACGACGCCAGCTTCGCCGAGTCTCGGCCGCCCATGCGCTGAAACTCCGCTTCCTGCATGTCAAGGATCCCGCCATCGCCTGCCCATTCGTGCGACATCGAATCGACCACGATGACCGGATAACCGGCCGCATCCGCTGCGTGAATCGCCTCGGCGTAAGCATCCGGCGTAAACGGCGGCTTCAGATCACCGTGATCGAAAGCGAATTGATCGGCATAGTGCTTCGCCCGGCCCGCTTCCGTATCAATGACGCAGAATCGTTTTTCGCCGGCGATGCCAATTGCCAAGCGCATCGCCGTGTACGTCTTACCACCGCCCGATGGCGCGATCAAGCCGATTAGCAGCCCGACGTTTTCGCGCACCGCCGGCCTAAATGTGAAACTCATGCTTGACTCGCATACGCGATCGTCGGATCATTCAATTGCCTCTCATCCCATCGCGCCCGCTCCCAGATCGGCATTTCTGGATAACACGCCCGCGCCGGATAGCCGGGCCACTCATTGCGCGCAAAGCATTCCTTCCATCGCTTCAATCCGGCGCGGCATTTCGCGTGCCCGACCTCAAGCATTTCCGGCGAGATTCCGACTAGGCTGCATAGGTACGGCGCATTCTGCTCCTGGCACAGAAACAGGTACGCCGGATCATTGCCGTTAAGTGCCTGCATTCCGCGCTGATACCATGCCGCGCCGACGTAGTAATCGAGCAACTGCGTGCGCCCCCAGCGATCAGGCTCGACGCTCCCCGTCGTCGTCTTGTAGTTGACGATGATCGAATGGTCAGCGGCGATGCGATCAGGCCGCGCCTTGCAGAGTATCCCATCCTCATCCCAGACCATTGTGAGTTCGGAATGTCCGCCGCCTTTCTGGAACATCGCATAGATCGCCGGCTCCGTTTGCCTCAGACTGGCGATGAACGCCCGCGCGGCGATTACCATCGCGTCTATCTCAGCCATCGCCGGTTTCAGCACTGGGATCTTACCGGCCTCGCGCGCTGCATCGCGCGCCGCGCGGATGCTCTTGTTCGTCCAGCCGTCCGGGATCGAGCCCGTTTTCTCCGCAGGATGATCGAGAGGGTCGATCACCACGACGATCTCGAGTCTATCCTCGAGCAAGATGCTATGCGCGATTGTTCCTCGATCCGAAAGGTCCGTATTGTCAGCGACGCCAGCAGGATTCATCCAACTGTTGAACCATGCTGCAGCCGGACATCGCTCGATCACGTCCGAGATCAGCGACGCGCTTACTGCAGGCAGCTTCAGGTATTCCGCCATCGGCAGCGCATGATGAACGCCCGGCGTCACGCTTCCTCCCCGGCCTTCTCGACCTTGACGCCTTCTCCCATCAGGCGCGCAACGTCGTGCGCCTTGGCGACCATTGCCGTGATCTTCTTGGCGACATGACGCACCGCTTGCGATGCGTTTCCGGCCTCGACTAGACGGGTCGGATGATGCGGTTCCTCGATGATGTACAGGCGCGTTGCCATGATTCTCCTCAGAGCGCAATGAATAGAACAAGAAACGCGACGATCACTGCGCTTACGATCCAGATCGGATGCACCCGCCGCCGCCGCTCGAAATAGCCCAGCGGCAAGCCGCTTGAGCGTGAAAATTGCCAATGTCGTAAATCGTCAAATTCCGCACTGCACGATACCCCGCGACGACCGCGCTCAGGCTGCTCGTTCGCATTCATCGTCGATCTCCTGTTCAATCGCCGCCGCCACTGCGGGGCAGCGCTCGCACTCGCCGTACTCCTGCGCCAGACAGACGTTTTCCCCCATATCGTCGAGCGACGGTTCTATGTATAGAAACTCGCATCGGCAGCACGGGTCGTTGTCCGCCCACGCGCGCTCAGCGATGGCGATCATGGCGTCGAGGGTCATGTCGGTGCATCCGTGATCGTCGCCCCGCTCCCGCCGCACATCCCGCAGCGCTCGATCTGCCCCGCGCGCAGCACGCGCCCGCGCTCACAGTACGGGCACGGCACGGATACGACGCGCGGGATACCAGCCGCGTCCATGCGGCGCTCGGCGTCGGCGATCATCTGCGCCAGGTACTGTTCGGCGAGGTTCATTTAGCGCGCTCCGCGAGCATGGCGTCGGCCATCTGATAGGACTTCTCCGCGTACAGACCCCAGGTAAGATCGAGATCGGCATCGGCCATCAGCCCCGCCAATACCTGCCCCGCAAACCAGTCGCGCAGGGACATCCCAGGCGTTCCGCGGTGCTCACCGATCTGTTGCTCTCGGTCGCCATCCCACACCCCCTCCGGCGCAGTCGGAAACGCCGACCCACCGTCGGCGGTCATTGCCGCCCCTCGGCGCGGGCGATGGCAGCGCGCAGATGGTCACGCAGCGATGCGTAAGCGCGCTTGATGCCCGGCGGCGTTTCATCTGGCCCGCTTGGGTCTGTATAGAACTCAGCGTCCGCGAGCATGGCGCGTGCGGCCTCGATTGACACCTGATGCAG
>JAGWHU010000025.1 GCA_028866575.1 Candidatus Micrarchaeota archaeon
TCTTGCGATACCTGCGCGGCCTTTGGCGGACAACCGCCCGATGGCGATGGCCGTTGTCACCTTTGGCCACCCCACGTCATGCTACCCTACCAAAACCTGTCAGTCTGGCCGGCAATCCCAGACCATCACCGCTGGTGCGCAGCATGGAGACCAAAGTAACCAAACCGAGGCCAAAGGCGAGCCTGACGCGGCCGCTGACGCCGATGCAATCGGCGTTCATTACGCACTACATCGCAAACGGTTGGAATGGCACAGCAGCGGCCAGGTCGGCGGGCTATGGCGGCTCGGATAAGGTCTTGGGCGTGCAAGCCGTGCGCGTGCTAAGAGATAGTAGAGTTCAGGCGGCACTCTCCAAGCGACTGAGGGAATTGCACTTAAGCGCGGAACAGGTGCTCCAAAGGCTCTCGGAAATGGCCCAAGGGAACGTGACAAATTTCTTGGATGATGAGGGCAACATCAACTGGGCGAATGTGAGGCGAAAGGGTTACTTGGTTAAGCGGGTTCACCACGGAAAAGGCGGCACAGAGCTCGAACTTTACGACGCGCAAGCAGCGCTCATTCAGGTCGGCAAACATCTCGGACTGTTCAACGATGCGACAAAGGTCGAAGTGCAAACCGGCCCGATGAACATCAACCTGGCTCTCGCGCAGTTCAACGACATGGGGCCAGAGGACCTGAGGGAAATGCTTGGTCGAGTGCGAAAGCTCAAAGATGCTCCGGTGCACATGAACGGCAACGGCAACGGGAATGGGAATGGACATTCAGTCATTGATATTCCGGCTGTTAATGGAGATAAAGCGGGCTTACATTGAAAATCGGTAGTGTCCTAATTTGAAATTATCGGACACTGCGGAGCGGTCCTCCTGGCGGTTAAACTGCCCGCATGAATCTCAGCGAATTGATCCGCTATCGGAATTAATCAAATCCGTGAATAATTGTGGGTGGCTGCGCGCCGGGGCCGGACCATTGAAACTTAAGGGGTTGCGTCAATTTTTGCCTTAACTCCGCGCCGAGGGTATCAGCCATTGCCTTGCTGGCCAGAAAACGAGGAAAGGCGTTCCCCCGCACAGAAAGCCCAACAGCCTTCGTTGGGGCTATTGGTGCAAACTGCACCACTACCCGGTTGAGCTTGACGAAGACAAATGACTCGCCTAAGCTTTTTGTGGTGAACTACAGCAAAAACATCATCCATCAGACCAGAAAACAAAAGCGCAAGGTTATTCAGGGACAGATTATCTGGATAGCGCACCGTGATGATCAATCTGGGCAGTGGATTGGCGCGTGCGACCCCATCGGTGTAACCACATCGGGCGATACCTATAAGGAGTTGGTTGAAAACATCACTCAGGTCACCGATTCTGTATTTAATAACCTCTTGAAGACTGGCGACCTGGAAGAGTTCTTGAGCCTCCACGGCTGGAAATCGCGTGATGTGGACGCGCCAGAAGGCGAGGAGGCAATCGAAGCACCGTTCAATATTGAGCAATCAAATCAGAATGATCCCCAGGCGGCTATTTGTTGAAAAGCTTCGTTCTCTCCAATATTCGTACTACGAACAACGCGGAAGCGTCGAAATGTACAAACGGTCCGGCGATCTCAAGTTCGCCACCGTCCGCAGGCGCGATTTTATAGCAAGAGCAGAAGTTGAATCCACGCTAAGACAAGCCGGAATGACCGCTGACGCCATCGCGGAGTGGATTGCTAAAGCCTTAGAGGCTCGCCCATCACAACCAAAGCCAACAGCAGGAAGATCGTCTGCCGTTTGCCGGATTCTTTGCCGGAATTTATCTGTGGGCCAAGGGCAAGGCCGGCCACGGCATTTTACGTGTATCGCCCTGAGCCTCGTTGTTGGCGCAATCATCGCCTTCATTCTGCTGGATTGAAAAAATCCAAATTAGGACACTACCTGAAAATCTATGGGACGAGCGATTATCATCATCTGTTGCGGGGTTGTATTGTGTGGTTCGATGGCCATTGACTGGCTTGCGCCGAAGCCCGCTCCGCCGCCAGTTGCCGTGCGCGTGATTGGTGCCGGGGTTTCGCGCGTGCCGTTCTTGGACGAGTTTGGGCGAGTGCAATTCACCGCGCCATATTTCGCCGTCACGGTCGGGGTCAAAGATCTGAGCACGACGCGCAAGATTGATTTTGAATCCTGGCGAGGGTCGGCGGTGCTCAAGGACAATTTCGGCAACACATATCGAGAGATTGCGGTCACACCGCTGCGCAATCCAGGTTTACTGGAGCAAGCACAGGACGAAGCGGAAATCATGCCCGGCAGCACATTCTGCGATTGGCTGGTATTTGAGCGGCCCGTGCCGGGAGCGAAGTTGTCCTTGCGATTGCCGGCGAGCAATTACGGCGGTCGGGGGTGGGTGAAGGTTCAACTGCCATGAACCGCCGCCATTTTTTCACAAGGCTTGCATCTGGATTGCTCGTCGCCGCAGCTCCGGATTTGTTCATCCCCAAATTAATCGCGCCAAGGTGGAAACGTCGAGCGGTTGCTTTGGATGATTTGCCGGAGCATTCGCTTGCGAAACTGACCACCCAATTAATTCTCATGCGCAATCTGGACTACATGCGGGAGGCTATAGTAAAACCGGAAGACTATTTGAGACTAGCCACGGCTAAGGTCCAAAACTCACGAATGTATCTGCGGCTAGGAAGCGGGATAAATTGGAACTGGGGACAAAATCCGTCGGAAGATTATGTGATCGTGGCACCGCGCAACTGGGATGAACCTCAAAACTCACGAATTTGTCTGCGACTGGGAAGCCGGCCTGCTCCTTGTTGAGATTTTTGGCCGCGGCCACCTGTGGCGAGACAAACACGGAAACAGATGGCGGACACTGGCGTCGCATCTGACATATCGGGGCCATGACAAGCTCGCGGATTTCGCGATTGTGGCCGAACCGTGCAGCGAACCGAAACCAGATGCCGAAAGCAACCCAGCCAACTCCTGAGCAACTCAATGCCCTGGAGCTACTGCTGACTCGCAAGCTCGCGGAGAAAAGCTTCTACGATTTCGTCCGGCTCGCCTGGCCGCTGGTCGAGCCGGATATGGCCTTCTGCGATAATTGGCACATCGCCGCTATTTGCTCCCATCTCCAGGCCGTTGCGGATGGCAAAATCAAAAACCTGATTATCAACGTGCCGCCTGGTGCGATGAAGTCGCTTTTGGC
>JAGWHU010000026.1 GCA_028866575.1 Candidatus Micrarchaeota archaeon
CTGGCCCTGATGGAGCGCGGCGGCGATGATCTCCGTCGTCTCGGACTGGCCGCCCTCGGCCGCCGTGAGCAGTTGCCCCAGCGTCGTCAGCGCCTGCAACACATCGGCGAGCGTCTGCCGCGCCGCCGTCGCCTGTTCTGGTGTCATGCGTCCTCTCTTTCTCCCTCGAATCTTACACCAGCACGACCCGGCTGTAGGGAAAACCGGCCGTCACGGGCGCCGGCAGCGCTGTCCCCGTCTCCCCCGCCTTCTGGTACGGCACCAGCATCAGCACGGTGCTCATCGCCACGGCGTTGTTGCCGCTCCCTCCCGTCGCGTTGCTCGTCGCCTGCGCGCCGGCCTGCATCGCTGTGAGCTGCCCGAGCGTCCACTGCGGCGACGACCAGGGCGCCGACTCTGAAAGCGTCAGCCGCAACGCCTCTTGATAGCCGCTCACCAGCGCGAGCGCCGTCCAGTTGTGGTCGTTCACGCCGTCCGACATCATCGGGAAGAGGTTGTTGGTGACGCCCTTGGCGCCCGGCGTGACGCTGATCTCTTCTCCCAGCATCAGGCTGTCCGTGAGCAGGTCGGCCGCCGCGATGTAGGCCGGGTCGGTGAGCCGGTAGAGCTGCGACCACGGGGAGTTGCCGGAGTCCACGGCCGCCGTGTCCTGCGTCGTCGTGCCGTCCGGCAGCGCCTCGTTGACGTGGGCCGGGTTGCCCGGCCACTGGTTCCAGTGGCCGACGCCCTTCACCACGCTCGGCCGCTGCCCGTCTACGCGATGCACGCCCATCGGGTTGGCCGCGTCTTCCCAGCCGCCCCAGACGTTGCAGACGTAGAACAACGGGTTCAGTCCGAACGGCGCGACGCTCGATGTTGACCCCCAGCTCGCGGTGAAGCCGCCGGACGCCAGGTTCTGGCTCGGGTTCGCGTTGACGTTGAGGAACGTCGTGTAGACGGGCGGCGCGGTCAGCGTCGCCGTCCTGACCACCCACTGCTTCGTCGTGAGCAGGTTGCCCGCGCTGTCTCTGTACGCCTCCCAGACCTCAAGCTGCAGCCACTGCCCCGTCGGCAGTACGGCCGTGCTTGTCCCCACGAGCGGCAGGCCGCTCCCCGTGTAGAGTCTGAGCGCGCCCGCGGGGGTGACGTTGAGGGCGAACGGGTCGTTCGCGCCGCTGAGCAGCGTCCCCTCGGCGGCCGGGTAGGCGGGGAGCCAGAGGATGCCCGACCAGATGAGCGCCCAGCGCTTTGTCGCCGTCGGCGTCACGCCATTCCCGGCGCCCGTCTCGCTGCTGATGGTGAGCGACGAGCCGGCGGCGAACTTGAGCACCTGCTCGCCCAGCGCGCCGGCGAACGGGTGCACCGGGTCGCCGCCGCCGCCCGGCACGAGCGTCACGCCGGCGGGCAGAGCGCCGGGGCCGCCGTCCGTCCCCTGCGCCATCCAGGTGGTCGTCGTCCAGCCGAATGCCTGGTAGACCTGCAGGAAACGCGCGTCAGGGGCCATCAGGGCAGCCTCGCGGCGAACTCGGCTGCCGGGCCGTGGTAGTAGGCGGCCCGGAGTGTGCCGCCTCCGGCACGCGGCTCATCACGCAGCTCGCGCCAGTCGGCGATGTAGCGCTGCCAGAGCCTGTCGAGCGCGCCCCCCGCCACCACGCTCCCCTCCATGATCGCCTCCGGGTGTGCGAGCGCAACGCGCTTGCAGGCGCCGAGGTAGAGCCGTGCGAACGTCATCGGCGGCAGGGTCGGGTCGAGGACGTAGAGGGCGTACCGCCAGACGAGACGGGGCGTCCCCGCGGCGTCCGCGCGCTGCCCCGCCTGCACACAGCGCAGCCAGCCGCGCGCCGCGCCCGCGTCGTCGTGCACCATCCACAGCTCGCGGCCGTCCTGGGCGATGTCCTCGCGCGCGTCCTGCTCACCCTGGTCGCGGACGCCCCCCCACTCGCCGAACGTGCCAGCGTCGCGCGCCGCCGCGAAGAGGCGTCCAACCTCGGCGATGTCGGTGGCGGGGCGGACGTTCATGTCAGGTCAAGCTCCAGGTAGAGGGTGAGCCGCAGAAACGTCGCCACGCTGACGACGTTCACCTGAATGGTCGTGTTGGCGGCAATGGTCGTCGTCGTCCAGCCCGACGGTGCGGTGAGGGCGGACGCCACGGCGCCGCTGACGACGGGCTTCGTCCCGGCGCCCACCATCGAGGCGTAGGACGGGGCGGTGCCGAAGGGCGCGGAGAGCACATCCACCGTCGCCGAGCCGGACTGGTCGCCCTCCAGCCGCCAGTTCGCCACCGTGCAGGCGAAGGGGACGCCGAACGTCCCTTTGATGCCCGTCGTGATCACGGAGCCGCCGCCGTCGATGAGCAGGTTGATGCCCCGCTTGTCCGTCTCCCAGGCGACTCCCAGCGCCGCGGCGGCGCGCGCCACGAGCCGCAGCCCGTCCAGCCCTACCGCCAGCCCCGCCCACTTCGGGGTGGCGTTGCCCACGACGACCATGCCCTTGGCGGGCGCCTGGGCGATGGTGTCGTTGTCCGTCACGCCGTCGAGGAGGGCGTGTGGCGTGCCGGTGCTGATGTCCACCTGGCGCCCGCTGGTGGCGCTGGTGACGGAGAGCGTGCCGGTCAGGAAGTTCAGGGTGTCGAAGCGGCTCTGCCCCGCCGGCAGGCCCACCGTCACCGCCGCCGCCGTCTTCGAAACCTCGGCGCCGTTGGCCAGGACGCGCACCCCCGCCTTTGGCGCCGGCATGGGCGGTGGTGGCCCCGGTAGCAGGAGATGGCCGATGGCGCGCCGGACGCCCTCCGGCGCCGTCCTGAGCGCCGTCAGGATCTCGCCGGCGGTCGGCTGGGCGCTTGCGCTCTCGCTCATGTCGTCTCCGGGATCTGCAGGGATGGGTCAGTGACGAACTGCTCGTCCTCCCCCACGTAGTCGTAGAGCACCCAGATCCCCGTCAGCGACGGCGCCGGGAGCTGTCCCACCGGGGTGTTCGGTGCGATGCCCACCCATGTGTGCAACTGGCGTCCCGTGCCGAAGCCCGTCGTGGGCACGTCAAACACGGCGGGGACGCCGTAGCGCGTGCCGATCAGGAAGATGTCCTGCCCGGTGTCCCA
>JAGWHU010000027.1 GCA_028866575.1 Candidatus Micrarchaeota archaeon
TTTACCTGGACTAAGCCGAGTAGCCGCTACGTCTGCCACGGCCTATTTTTGCCCGCTCTCGAATCGCATGAATTGGGAGAGGTGGCCGTCATGGTAGACACATCGGGGAGCGTCAGCGGTCCCGGTCTGCAAAGGGCAAGGGGGATTGTCGAAGACATCTTAGACGAATGCAAACCTGCCGGAGTGACGTTGATCTTTGCCGATGCCGCTATCCAGCGCGTACATCGGATGGAGAAAGGCGAATCGCTCACTTGGGAACCAAAGGGGGGCGGCGGAACTGACTTCCGGCCGGCGATTAAGCACATCGAAGAGGACGGCAATTTTGCTTGTGCGGTCTGCATTTCAGACCTCGAAGGAACCTTTCCGTCCTACATTCCGAGCGTTCCGTTTATCTGGCTGTCCACCGAAGAGGATAACGTTGCGCCATTCGGTGAGACAGTGTACGCGAGCTATTGACTGGCAACCAGAGCGCGGGCGGATTCCCGCGCGTTACCCCGGGGAGGGGTGAGCTATGGAATTCTTTCACGCGATGGCGAACATTCACAAGACGTATCCGCAACTGCCGGAATATCAAATCCGCTGGGCCATGGAGCAAGAGATTGAATCGCGCCTAAAGGAGGTTCAAGGCACGGGGCGGCGCAACCAATACGCGGATGCCGTCGAAACCGCGCATGAGCGTATTCTGTTTTGGCTCAAGGATGCGCCGGCCTATGCGGTGAGCTTCGACGAACCGGAGTCCATCCTTGCCTTTATGACGCGCCATCGGGGCGCGGCGGCTTGGGCGGTCCTGGCGGCGAAGTGTTTCCTTGATACCCCGCCCCGCGTGACACTGGCAGGCACCGAGCGGCTCTGATAGCGCACTTGATGATAGGCAACCAAACAACCGGGAGGGAAGCACATGAAAGCTCTTTCAGTGAGTGATTGCATTGAAATTTCTTGCGCCGTCGAAGATGCGGACCTGCAAGAGAAAATCGGTCCCGATGGTGAGCTATTAGCCAAAGGGAAAGTTACCCTAACCGCCGATGAACTGGAAACGTGCCGCGCGGATGTACAAGCCAAGTGTGAGCGGTTGCTTTCCGGTTTCTATGATGAATACCCCGGCGAGATCCAGAAGCGTAACAGCGAGTCGCACAAGTGGGCCGCGCAGATGGCGCGCATTGCTCACAAGCTCAACCTGATGCGCCTGGAACTGTTTACCGCCGTCCGCTGATACGAGACCAAACAACCGCGCGCCCGGAGCGTATCCGGGCATCCCGGGAGGGGAGCTATGCGAGTAACGGAAACGACCGTCTACCAGTTTGAAGAATTGTCCGATGCGGCGAAAGAGAAGGCGCGGCAATGGTATCGCGAAGGGGAAGCGGAAGATTTCAGCGATGACGAATTCATTCTTGAGCCGGCCAAAACAGCGGCGCGTCTCATCGGCATCGAATTCGCGGAGCGTAGTTACCAGACCTCCCGCGGCAAGACGCACACGGAAGCGGATATTACCTGGAGCCTAGCCTACTGCCAAGGTGACGGCCTAGCTTTCGCCGGTACGTACAGGTTCACAAGGGGCGCGGCAGATGCGGTCCGGGCCGAATTCCCAACTGATATAGCCTTGCACGCTATAGCAGACGGTTTGCAAGCGCTACAGGCGCATTACAAGCTTTCCGGCGCGGGACCGGGGAACATGGAGGGGAGAGCGTCACAGGATCAACGCGGCCATTTCATCATGGACGCGACCGTCACTGATAGCGAGACCGGCGAAGAGCCGGAAGATTACGAGATCACAAAGCGGTTCCTGGAACTGATGCGCGACTTTGCCGATTGGATCTACGAGGGGCTGAAAGCAGAGTACGAATCCCGGCAAGAAAACGAGTATGTAGACGACAACATCATCGCGAACGAATACGAGTTTGACGAAGACGGAAACCGGATTTAATCCAAAGGCTATTGACACCACGGTGCGAGTTATGCTCTCATCACAGTGTCAATCACAAACCGCCCGCGCCGGGGCGCATCCGGCGCTAACACCTGGGAGGGTGCTAACACATGAAAACATCTTTGCTGATAGCTGTCCTTTGCCTGCTCGCCTTTGCCGCGGCAGGTGCTACTCCAACCGCCAAGGAACGTGTGCAAGTGGTCTATCAGGGATCACCGGGCGCTTACCAGCTTTACATTTTCGGGGGGCAGGCGCTCCGATGCCGCGCCGAAGACTTGCACATTTCACGGGACGAACGGGGCGATGGTGATGGGCCTATTGTGATCGAGTGCCGCTGATAGTCACCCCAAAAAATTATCCGCTCGCAACGTAGACAGGGAGGAACGCATGAGTAAACGCAAGAAAGAAGATACGAAAGAAGACGAAGGGCGCGAGTTTGACCTTCACGTATGGATTCAGCCTGAGACCGATGAGATGTTGGCCCTCGTTACCATAAGCGGGAATGGTTCATGCTGTGGCCTTCCCATTGATGCAGCCGTGGAGTGGCTTCGCGAACTGCTTGAGTCCGAAAGCGAATACGCGCGCAAAAGTGCTTGAACAAGTAGTCAACCCCAACACCTGATAGCGCGCCCGTGCGCTGATACGCGGGCAGAATGAGAGGAGCCGTGAAGCTAAAGAGCAATGAGCGTAACGTTTCCGCAATCGGCCATTTCCTCGTTGGGCGGCACAGGGCCGCACACAATGGGGAAGTTTGGAACGGTATCACGCACGATCTTTTGCATGATACGTTCGGAGACTCCATGCGCCATGTTTTGGGCTATGGATGGGTGCTCACCCTCACGAAAGAAAACCGCGCCATCTATCAGCGATTGATGGGCGCGGCGATACAGGACAAAGAAGCTTAACCGCTGCGCCGGGGCGTGAACCGGGCAAGCTCTGGGAGGGGCTAACAGCTATGGTAATGAATCAGGATTACGACCTGGCGCGTCCGTTGCAATCGGCGCTCAAGGCCAAAGCTCCATACGTGGGTGTGCCGATTCCCGGGCACGCGCCTTTGATATTCCAGCGCGACAGA
>JAGWHU010000028.1 GCA_028866575.1 Candidatus Micrarchaeota archaeon
ATGCGCTTAAGGGCCATAGCGACATATTTGTCGGTTAATAACCTAGTACTTGATTCAGCTCCATCAGGTGAGTGAATTTCACTATTAGCGGGCTTTTCCAGGGTCAGGTTCAATCCAACATCTTCACCAGCCATAAGCAAGCTCCATTAACCGACGACCACCAACTGAGCGCCCTTGCGTAGATTATCTAACGCCCACAAAGGCTGAAGATTTGTATAGTGAAAGCATCGCCTTTGCTCCTCCAAGCTAGTTAAATCGAAGCTTGAGCAGGGTTGTATGTGGTCTACGTGCCATTTACCGTAGTTGTCCCAATTCATGCCACCATAAAATCTAGCCTCTAACCAACTAATAAGCTCATCCAGTGAGCAACCAAGGAGTTCAATTAGATGCACAGACTTAAGAGCATTACAACGACGCAACGCAACAGTAAGCCTACTACGCAAATTACAGGCTATTGCACATGAAGGATCATCTTTACGATGTTGGCGCTTCGCTTCGTTTATCTTATCCTTATTCGCCTGCTCCCACCGTTTGCAAATCTTACGAACGTGGGCAGGATTTTGCCGATACCTAGACTTGAAGTATTCCAATTTTGCTTCACGATTGACTTCATAATATTGCCGACACTTCTCCAAGCGCGCGGCTCTATGCTTGAGATAACTCTTACGATTAGCGGCTCGCGCAAGTTCTGGGTCTTTATAGGGCATACTAACCGACCACCCATGAGCCGCTAATTACTGTTTCAGGTTCGTAATCTTCTTCTGGCTCTGGCCATTCCATTTTCATGGCGGGATCGTGAATGCGTGCAAGAGCGTCTATCAAGTCGTCATTAGCCGTTGAGGGAAACCTTTTATATTCTTGCTCAACAAAAACCCTAACTAAATCTGTTTCGTTTCCTAGAGAATCCTCGAATGCTTGCTCTTTTGGTAACCAGATTCTACCTTCTCGAAAGGTAGGAATCAGTTGTCTAACCCTATCCTTCTTGCTTAGGTTGTGACCTATTCCAGTCTTCCCTAGCTCTTGAATAGTAAAACGAAAGTTGCCTTGTTCCATTCGCTCTTTTAGGTAAGAAACATCCGAAAGCAGCCCATATTGCTCAAATCCAACTCGTATAGGACGCCACTGCCTTACGAGACGAAACAGAGCATCCGCTCGTTCATAAGGATCAACGCGATCCCGAAACATGTGCAACACATAATAATTTCTATCCTCGCCGAGTCCTACCACGATTATTGCAGTGTAATTGCCTGTAGACTTCTTACTAAGTGCCGGATCGACCAAGATGTATCTATTAAGCCTATTACTGTCCAACTTGGAGAAATCGTAGAAATTTAGCCACTCCTCGGAAAACCAGCCACCCTCAAATGGTTGCGGCTCTTGCTGATATAGGGCGCTGAAAGTTGCTGGGTCGGATTTAAGCTCGGCTATTTCATCATCGGTGTAACGATTCTCCCAAAGTATAGAACCCTCCTTACGCCCATAAAAATCACTTTCACCGGCTTCGAATGGGAGCTTAATTACCTGCCAGCGCATAAATCCTTGCGAGGATCATAATGATCCCAGCCACTTTGCTCCAGCAACCAACCCTCAAAGGCCGAACCAAACCATCTGGTCATAACCACTAATATACTACCACCAGCCTGCATTCGAGTTCTAGCAGTGTTAACATATATGCTGCGTCTATTAGCCTCGTCAGCCTCACTAGCAGCACTAACACCGCTGCTTACAGGATCATCAATAATAAGTAAATCGGCTCCAATACCGGTTATAGTACCATTTAATCCTGCTGCTGTGTATCGACCACCAGAAATTGTATTAAACGCATCCTTGGCTCTGGAGTCGGCCTTGAGTCTGGACTTGGGGAACAGACTGCCATACAACTCCCCTTGCATTATATCACGAACCTGCCTACCAAAACCAGCGGCTAATACATCTGAATAACTAAGAGTAATTATACTATGAGTAGGATGATGCCCTAAATACCAAGGGGGAAAAGTAACAGTAACAAACGACGACTTGCCGTGACGAGGTGGTTCAAATATCATCAAACGCTTCAGCTCGCCAGCATTTACTTTCTCCAGCGCTGGTGCCAGTATGTCCTGCTGAAACCACAACGGGTCATAGCCGGAGTTCATGGCCAGGTAAAAAGCGCCGTAGTCGTTACGCAATGAGTCTGCGTAGACGTTACTAGTTCTCACTGGCAATGCTACTCAGGTAGTTCCTAGCTTGATGACATACACAAGGGCAAGTCAATACAGGAGCGTTGTGGTTGTAGCGGCGAGAGCAATAGTAGCAGCGATTCTTGGCCCTTATTCCGCTGGCGGTAATCTCGGAAGTTGTTTCAATTAAACGGGCCAGCAACGACGTCAAGGCTTCTATTCGTTGGGTCAAAAACTCCAAGTCGGCTGGTTTTATCTCGGGCGCAGGTTCGTTAAAAGTCAGCTTAGCTGGCGGCTTCGGCATGTTGATCTCCTATAAGCTTCAGCCCCAACTTGCGTGCCTCAGCGTCCAAAACCTT
>JAGWHU010000029.1 GCA_028866575.1 Candidatus Micrarchaeota archaeon
GTAGCAGTCCAAAAAGTTGATTACCTGTACATCAATACAATCAACGGAACACCACAATCATCAGTAAAGGGTCAGGACTTGTATGATTTCAACATGGAAGGATTCCAAGTAGCCCCATACATAAGCACACTATCAAGCACTAACCAGGGTGTACAGGCATTTAGCTTGCCTTACTTCTTCAATCCATTCATGTATGACTATACGGAGAACTTTGGAGTAGATGCCGGAATCTTAAGTCAGATTCAGCTTGCAACTAAAGCGGATGTATCAAACAGATTCCAAAGCTATGTCTTTGATATGTATCTTGAAGGTGTTGACTCTACAACTAGACCAACAACTAACGGTTACATCAAGATGACAAGAGATGAGGAAACATCCACGGCAGGCCAAACACTATACACCAAAGTATACGGTAAGAGATTGCTTGGTATCTTCAACTTTATGACAAATTTCATCGATAACTTGTCTGCAAACGCAGCAATCAATACAACCACAATCAGAAACCAGGCTATAACATTCTCTAGAAGTGTAGTTTACGGTCCATTCACTCCAATGAGAGCATTAGCAACACAAGCATGGCAAGTAAACACAACTAGCCCACCAATTCTCAACAACGCAGACCACTTCCAAGACCTCGGTATGCATAATAGAATGGGTCCATTGGGTGTGAACATAGCTGGAAACAACCAAGTTGAAATCCAAACAACAGGTGGAGATGCAAACGCTTACCGAACTTACGGTGTCATATTAGTCGATAAGCAGTTTGGTTAGGAGTAATCCTAAACCATGTCCTTCTTTTCCAGGATAACTCCCTCTGTTTTCTCACAGCTAGCTGCAAACAATCAAGCGCAAGCTCAACAATTCTCTGACTTGAATACAGGAATTGGAAAGTTAAACGCTGGAATACAGAACCTGACAGACAAAATGGAAAAGCCTTTCACATTTCTTAACCTGAATAACCAGGGAGTCTCTGCCAATGTAGCCGCAAATACTATCATAGTAGCTGGAATACCTGTACCAAACGGTTACAGGGGAAGAGTAAAAGACTTTAACGTCAATTTCACTACTTCAGGAGGAACTATAGGCTATGCAATACTTGATTATAACGGCAAGAACATAATCCAGATAGTTACACCAAATATCAATTCCAGTTCTTCAGGCTTTGGAGATACAATACTAGATTCAAACACATGTATTGGTATAATTGGAACAGTTCAAGGAGCTGGAATATTCACAGGTTATCTTTCAGGGGAGATTGTTAAGATACAATGACCTCTGCAGACGTTCTAAATGCAATTTTAGCAGCTAGAAGTAACCCTGCAAACGCTTCATTTTTTGCTAGCAATCCTTCCAATTATTTGGGAGGAATGAAAAATGCTTTGACAACAGGACAACTACAAGCTGTAACTGCTACTGGAACAGTAAATGTATTGGCAGGGGGAATAGCTTATCATGTAACACCTGGAACTGGAAGCCAACCATTTAATTATACTCCTGTTGGATATGACCCTAATTATTATGCTAATTTACCTTCTCCGCCTACTCCAACAAATACCCTAGTACCAAGCAATACCTCAAGCCCTGGAACTGGAAGAAATTTGACAAGTTCTATTTCAGACGGATTAAATCAAGTGAAAGGTATCTTGGGCCCTGTTGGAATACTCATAGGTATTGGATTATTTGCCTTTGTGGTGTTGAAAAAATGAGCGGAATAGGAATAGGACTTGGAGAAGGAGAAGCTTTAGGTTCTGAAGTAGCAGTTACACTTTCAAGACTAGGACAATTACTAAAATTACCTACAATATCAAGCGGTCCAACAATTACAGGGGCTCCAAGTGCAGGAGACCAAATAGTAATAGGAGGCCCAAGGTTACAAACACCAAATACAAATATCTTTTCACCAATTACTGACTTTTTTAGTAACTTATTCAAAACTCCTGCTAGTCCAATATCTCCCAAAGCATCAGATATTACAAACACAGCAACTGTTCCAAGAGTATCAACTCCAATAAATCCGAATGTTATAGCTGGAAGTGCAGCAGTTGGAGCTACGGCAATAGGAGGAACAATAATTCTTACAAATCCAGGAGTCCAGCAAACAGCTCAATCATATTCTCAAGGTTTTAATTCACTTGCACAAGGATTTAGTACTGTATCTAGTACACTTACGTCAAATCCGTTAATCTTAATAGCCTTAATCGGTTTAGGAGTCATAGTGATATTAAAGAAATGAGTACACAAACAGGTGGTAATGTTGGAAGTATTCTAACCTCTGCTAGAGGCGTAGCTGGTACAGGTATTAATTTTCCAATTATTGGCTCTGTGACACTTGGAGCAGTTGTAGTTATTGGTCTTGGTATGTATCTTTTGTTTGGTAGAAGAAAGAAGAAGATAGGTATAGTGTCATTATAGGAGAAA
>JAGWHU010000030.1 GCA_028866575.1 Candidatus Micrarchaeota archaeon
CCAGGCTCATGCTAGAGTGAATCGCGTCTTCGAGCAGCCCCAACGCGATCTCAAGCCTTCGAGCTTTCATAAACCAACCGTATGCTTATTTTGACAGAAAAATCAAGAGTAACAATGGTAACTACTCGTCCTCGTCTTCTTCTTCTTCTGGATCCGGTATTGGTTGCTCTTCGAGCGCAGGCTGCGGCTCCCCACCAGGATTCTGAAACGGATTAGGATCGTTAGGGTCGTAGCCTGCGGGATAGGTAGTCGTAAAGTCCATGGATCACCTCGCTGTGTAGTGTGTAACGGCGTCCGCGGCGGTCACTGTCGGGGGCGCGATTTGGTAGAAATGCTGTGTGGCTGTCATGCCGATGGTCTTGCGAATCGAGGGGCCTATAAATTCGAGGATCGCAATGAGAGAGCCAAAAATCAGCAGCCACGTTAGTATCTTCTTCGGCAGGTTGTCAATCGACCGCTGTAACTGCTCGAACTTGTCATCGACGGCTTCGACTTTGCTTTCGAGCGCGTTAATCCTTACCATGATCGACCCTTTTGCGCTGCCGTTTACGAAGATGGCGTTCCATGACTGGTCTACCTTTCCCTCGTATGGACATGCGCATCCCTCTCCATGATGGTTCATCCCCAAGGCCCTTTGATTAGAATGCGCCAACCCTTGCGGGCCTGAGCTATTACTGCATCCAGGCGCTACACTTTAAAGGTCAGTTGATTCGCCAACAAATTTGACTGGTATCCGTATTGGAGCTAGATGTAACAACGAAACTTGTTCCCGCTGTCACAGTTCCAACTGATAGCATCCCCTGCGTTCCTCCAAGCACACACGTTGTCAGTTGATAGCTACACGCAGCCCCAGGAGTGCACGCTTCAGGTGTGCTTACCGTTACGGTTCCTGCGAGCAAGGTTGCGATACCAGAGTCTGAGGCGGCGACGATCAATTTTCCTGTGGTATCTACATTCAAATGCTGCGAGCCAACAGATGTTCCAGTTACAGCATGGTTACTTGGAAACCAAACGCCGCCTCCAGCAGTAAGAGCAATTCCGGCAGGAGGTAATATGTTGTTTGTCGTGGTGTATCCTGGTGAAATGAAAAATTCGTTCGTGGTCGCGTTTGGTCCGGTATTAACAAAACATTCACCAAAGTTATCATTTGTGTTGTTTGTTCCAAGACCTATACTATTACATCCCGTTGCCAGTTGAAAGTTAGACCCAGACTGAGCCTGTAAATTTGTAAATTTTGTCGTCATTCCACCAGGGTAAGCATTATTTAAGTTTTGTACAATCAGAGGAGTATTGCCATCGCCTTGTGGAGTGACGACTGTAGTCGTCCCGGCGTTCGTGTCGATTATCAGTTGGGGTGTTTGTGATGAACTCTGCAACCATCTATAGATGATAGCGCTTCCCGGCGCACCCCAATAATCGATGGCAGGGAACTGTGAATTTGTACTCCAGAAAGTATAGGGCGGTGGACCTGAGATTGAACCCATCTTTTTCCAGAAAGCGTCGTTTATACGCTCTGCGAAGTAGTAGGACGCGCCGACCGAGTTACCTTCAGCGGTTCCAGTTGCGCCAAGGTTAGAAGCAAACGCATCGAGGTTAATCATCTTATCCCAATACTTACCCGCAGCGGTTCCTGTTGCTGTGACTGAGGTATAATTTGGTCCTTGCGTATAGAGCCAGTAATTCACCTGTTCCATGACGTTTTGATAGGTTGTGGCAGGTGTTCCAATTCCTGTTGGAACGATGGTAGATTGAATTACAGTGAAACCGGCGTTGTGCGCGTTTTGCCAGCACGCTTGTAAGTATCCTTCAAGCGTTGCGGCGCTGTCACCGTTATTTAGGTCGTTTTGCGCTCCGTTAAAGATGAAATACTTGGGCGTTCCGGTGATCGATCCATACTTCGTAGTGAAAGTCGTTGTGTTTGCGCAGTCGGAGGCCCATGCGAATCTCCAGTAGGCTTGCCCATGCCCAGCGAGCGCTGGAGCGTTCTGAGCAGCAAAATACGGTCCCCAATAATCAGCGGAATAAGTAGTCCCACAAGAAGAAGCGCACGATCCGGTGTTGGTGGTGTAGTTAAACACAAAGGTGGTGCTGTTCGTGACGGAAGCTATTTGGAATGTGCCTACCCCTGAATCGACAGTCGATAACCCAGTAGGAACAGCGAACCAACCCGTCATTGTAGATACGTTCTGCCAATTCCCTACAGT
>JAGWHU010000031.1 GCA_028866575.1 Candidatus Micrarchaeota archaeon
CGCTGGCTTCGCTGGGAGAAGCGATGCGAGATAGTTCTGCGCGAACGCTCGCCGCGGGCTTATCCATGCGGCCAGCCCGACGTGTTGGGCGTGACGGCGGCACGTTACCTGATCGAAATCGAGATCAAGCGCAGCGTGTCGGATTTCCGCGCTGACCGGCTAAAACCAAGCCGAAGCGGCCGCAGGTTGGATAATCCCAATCTGGAATGGCTACTGAAGAAGTTGCCCAAGCAGTTCTACTACCTTATCCCCGCCGAACTACAGGCACGCATCGAGTCGGAAGTTCCACTTTGGGCTGGCCTGATGATCGGCCCGACGGCGCACAACTATTGCCTGACCGTGGTGAAAAAAGCTCCCATCAACCCCTCGTCGCAGCGGCTCACCGTTAAAGAATGCTGCCGCTTGGTCCATGCGGTAACGAATTGGGCTATTAGTGAAGCTGAGCGCCACCATAATGCATATTCTAAATTTACGGAAGGGCGTTGGGAATACCCAGAGCCGGAGTTTGAGATATGATCACCCCATCCCAATACCTCGAACTGGTCCGGCGCACGCAGAAGCCGTCTGCCAGCACAACCATCTGCGGCGTGGAAGGCGGAACGGAGATTGAGAACTTGCATCGGCCAATCGAGGATTGGTGCCGCCATCAACATCCGATTGTGCCTTACTTTTACACGCGGCCCGACAAAGCCAGTGGCGCGATGCCTGGCACTGTAGATTTTGGCCTGCTCTATCGCGGCAAGATTATCCTCGTCGAGTGCAAGACACACGAAGGCAAGGTGTCGCCCGTGCAAGCGATCTGGCATCGACTCGCGGAGTTGCAGGGACACAGGGTACACGTTGTCAGGAGCATGGATGAATTTCACCGGCTGATTGAGAAATGAACGATCTCTACGGACTTTATGACGGCAGTTGGAAGGGCATAGTTGTTGGATAGCGCCCAGCGTCAGCGAAAATCATTCTGTCATGTCTTTAGGTATACCAAAACGAACGTAAGATTACCTCGTAAACGCCACATCGTAGCATGAAATGGATTCCAAACTTCTCTGGCGGTCTTTGCTCATTCTTCGCCACCATGCGAAAAATTGCAGCGCATGGAAAAGAGAACGTCATTCCTCTGTTCGCCGACACGCTTTACGAGAGTCCTGACCTTTACGATTTCAACCGCCGGGCAGAGGACGTGATGGGTATTCAAATCACTCGGATTTGCGAGGGGTTGACGCCTTGGCAGCTTTTCAGGCGCGAGGGGTTGATTGGCAACGACCGCTTTCCAATCTGCTCAACCAAACTCAAACGCGAGCCGCTGAATGCTTGGATGGAGTCGCACTATGAGATGGACCATAGGCAACAACCCCTTTTAGCCGAGCACGCTACCGTCGTTCTTGGATTTGATTTCTCGGAATGGGACCGCGTTGCAGCATTTCAAGCGCAGCACCTGAATTGGACCGTCGAAGCCCCAATGACCGATGAACCGTTATGGGACAAATGCAAGATGCGGAAGGAGGCTGAAAGGCTTGGCTTCAAGGAGCCGGAATTGTATGCACTCGGCTTTCCGCACAACAACTGCGGAGGCGGATGCGTTAAAGCTGGCATCTCTCATTTCGTGCATCTCTACAGGGTTAAGAGGGCGGTGTTTTTGCAGTGGGAAAAGGAGGAGCAGGACACATTGGCCCATTTCGCGTCGAGAGGCGTTAGCAACGGCCACTTCACAATTCTGAAGGACAGGCGAGGCGGCACGGTGAAGCCGCTAAGTTTGCTCGATTTGCGCCTCAGAATTGAGGCTGGCGAAAGATTTCCAAAGAATGATTGGGGCGGATGCGGGTGCGGCGGAGCGGCTCAACCTCTCGTAAACGCCACATCATAGCTCAGCAACCGCCCTCCGATATGTCCGAAGTCCGTGATGGTCTGGCGGCAAAACCCGTGCTCGCGCATCAGGTCCGCAATCGGCTGATGCTGCCCGTTGATGACCTCGACGACAACCAGATCGAACTCGCGCAGCCGCCCGCCGAAGCCTTGTAACGCGGGCAGCGTTGAGGACTCCGCATCGACTTTGAGAATGGCTGGCCTTTCAACTTCGATGTCAAGGGTATCGAACCGGCGCACTTTTATTGGCCCTTCGCCTATGACTAGTTCCGGACAAATACGCGAAGTGTCCATCCACCCGCACCTGCCGCTGACGTT
>JAGWHU010000032.1 GCA_028866575.1 Candidatus Micrarchaeota archaeon
AACCAACCAATAGCCAGTCCTAACAATAGCGATGTCGCCAGCCGCCAAAATGGCGTCAAACTCGGCTTGTGTTGTTGCTTCTTGTCTAAGGATCGCCTGATAGTTATCACTCATTCTCCCACCTCCTTTGCGGTGGCTTCATCAGCGGCGAGGGCTCTTTCAGCCGCCTTTACGGCGCACTGCGCCTCACCAGCGTTGCCGTCCGCGTATAGACAATTTTCTAGTGCCTTTCGTAGCGCCTCAATGCGCTTGAGCAGGCGCGGCACGGCGTTGGCGGCGCACTGAGCGTATTCAATTTCAGCCTGCCAGCGAGCGGGAACAATACTTCTTTCGAGCGTAGCTTCCCACCGAGCCATGAACTCTCGGAGGTCATTCCACAATGCAGGTCCGTATTCAAGATGGTTAGTCCGTATCCACGGCAAATGCGCCAGCTCAGCCAGCTTCAGCAGCTTTTCATCTTCGGGTAGCATTACTTCTCCTTTTCAAGTCGCCTCTTTTCCTCTTTAAGATGCCTCAAAAAACGGATACCGGCCTGACCTTGAAGCACGCCTTGAGCTATACTAACCAAATCACGCTCAGCATCGGATAATTCATCATCCCGAGGGTCATAATAAGCCTCAGTTTCAGCCAAACTATCATCGGCATCTTTAGGCATCACTTCTCCTCCTCAACGGGTTCGTAGGTTGCTTGAAACATCTCATCCTTGACGGGGTAGAACTCGCCTTCGGCGTCTCTGATTATCCAGTCACCGAGCGATGCGAACATGGCACCTTTGGATGTATGAATCATTACACGACCCGAGCTGTTTGGTGTGAATGGTTGCCATATGGTGCCGCCTGCTCCCCTTTCTCCATAAATTAGTATCTGCCCATAATTTAACCCTTTTGGCACGTGCGCAAGTCTCCATCGGGCTTTTCTTGGTGCTTCATTTGGTACTTCATCTCTCTTCCTCAGCATTTACCACATAACAAGCCGCGCCACAACAGTCAGATACCAGTTCGCTGCACTTTTCATAGGGGCCAAAAGACCAGCCGTGTTTTTCCTCCCAATACACAACGTTAGCATCACACGAGTTATTGCAGCGCTCGCAAATGGTAATTTGATTCATGCTATTACTTGTTCACCCTACAACCTGAGTTGTAGAGTAACTTATACAGCTTTTGGCGCTGATCCATAGGCAGCTCCAAACATGCTGAGATCATAGAATCTGCATCCTGGGTATTGTCGCTCTTTCTGGTTATGAGTTCGTCGGCTATTACATTATATTTCAGTTGTATTAGAGGAGTTAACTGTTTCCAGTCATCTTTATAGTCAAGCCGAGGAACCCGCCATATTACCCATTTCCACAACTCTTCGCCGGTCATAAGCTTACTCCATTAGCAGCGCGTTTGCCAACGCTGTCCATTTTGCCCGTTCCTCAGGGCTGAGCGATTCCCAGCTCCCCCCGATCATAGTATTATCGGAGAATTGCTCCTTGACCCACAGATAAAATTCTTTACCGAAGTTGGCGTCTGTGTCTACCATAACTTGAGTTGTAGGACTTTTGTCAATAATGTGCTTGCGAATAGTGTCCATGCTGTTTGATCCTCGGCGGTCAGTGATTCCCACTCTGGTTTGAGAGCTAAACTATCAGGAAAACGATCCTTAAGCCATAAGTAAAACTCTTCGCCAATGCTAGTATGTGCGCTTACCATGGTTATTATCCCGTTGGACCTACATAGCGGAGTGAACTGGTGTTGACCATCTTACCAGCTCTAAGTCTTGCCTGTAAAGCGCCCAAGTCAACGTTTAACGTCTGACAAATCGTCTTAACCGAGAATACACCGTCGCTTTCATTGTCAAACAACCATTCCGTCGCTAATGGATCACCGTATTGCTTTGTGTGATGCTTGGTAACTGGCTTGGGCTTATCCTGGTGGCATCGTATGGCGTCCCGGAGAATCTCAATCATCAAGTTACGAATCGGATCGTCTCTATACCCACGAGCCATTTGAGAAGGCAGAATGATTGAGCAATCTTCCTCTGAGTCTGAGTGATCGTAGCTCATGATAATGCC
>JAGWHU010000033.1 GCA_028866575.1 Candidatus Micrarchaeota archaeon
CCCGACGGAATAGATAGGGGTAGCCGGAAATGACCGTCCTGAGCAGCTGGAAACATTTTTCGTCGGTTACCCGGCGAGTGATCAACCCAAGCAAAACGGCACGGTCGACGTGGTCGAAGAATTTGGTGATATCGGACCTCCAGACATAGCCGCTGCGGTGGCGGCGCAGCAGTTCCTGCGTACGCTCTATCGCGCCGACCAGACCCTTGCCTGCCCGGCAGGACCAGACGTCGAAGACGAAAGTCGGGTCATACAGAGGCACCAGATAATCGTACAGAAGCCGATGGACTACCCGATCGCGCACAGCGGCAACGGATATTTCCCTCCGCTTATTATCCGCTACAATAAAAGTACGGTACGGACTGGGGATATACCTTCCCGAAGCCAGTTCCCTAGCCAGGCTCCGTAGTTCTCCTTCCAGGCCGAACTCGAAACGCTCCAGATCGCGGGAACGCTTTTTCCCCTGCCTGAACCGGTACCAACTCCTCCACAGCAACCCTAACGAAATATCTATGCAAACCCTTTCCGTCATCAATCGAGGATACGACTTGTATAAAATGATAACGGACATCACCACCCGTCTGGAGAAGGGTAGTGTACCATTTCAGTGTGTAAGGCCATAGAAAAAGGGCAGGTACAATAGAGTTGTACTTACCCCTAACAAAAGGAGAATCTCTATGGCACCTACCCAGAGCCAGTCTAGCAAAATTAAACGACTCCCGGTATTTGAAGACGACCGGGAATTACAGAAGTTTTTAGAGATTAGTTTTACCGACTCGTTAAAGCAGATGATCCGGGTAACCGTCAAAACCATGGTAAAGGCGGAAATGGAAAGCTTCAGGGCTGAGTTTCACGAAAAGCTCTCCTTTAACGGGACCTACGGGAGAAACCTCACCTCTACCTGGGGACGGATCGACGACGTGCCGATTCCCCGGTTCCGGGAAAGCGTACCCGAACTTTCCCTCAAAGCAACCGGGGTATTTGACGAAGAAAAAGAAAAGTTTGAAGCATTAATTGCCCAAATGCACTTACTGGGAATCTCCCAGCGTAAAATTGCCGAGATTGCCAAAGTCTGCCTCAAAGCCCCGCTCTCCAAAACCCGGGTAGGAGCTATTCACAAAGAGCTGGCCGAGCAGGAAGAATTCCAGATAAACCGCCAGCCCTTGGATGACCAGTTTGAGTATCTCCTCATTGACGGGATCTGGGAGAAAACCAAAGGCTACGGCTGGGACGACAACCGGTCAGTTTTGCTGTGCGCCTTAGGAGTGCGACCAGACGGCAGCCGAAAGGTTGTCGGCTTTACCCTCGCTCGAAAAGAAGATACCACCAGTTGTCGGGAGCTTCTCGAGAATATCAAGGAGCGAGGCCTCAGGGGTAGAAACTTGAAACTGGCAATCTGTGATGACGCCCCCGGGATTAAGGCAGCGGTCGGAGAGATTTACCCCACGATCCCCATCCAGCTCTGTATTGTTCATAAGATTAGAAATGTACTAAGAGTGACCAGCTACCAACACAAACAAGCGGTAGCGGACGATCTCAAAGCCATCTTCGCCAGTCGAAGCAAGCAAGAGGCAACTGCCACCGCCAAAGCCGTGGTCAAGAAGTGGTTTACTTCCCAAGAGAAGGCAATGGCTAGCCTCCGGTTTAACCTGGAGTATTGCTTTACCTACTTTCAGTTTCCGGAAACGCAGTGGAGCTCACTTCGAACCACCAACGTCATGGAGCGGGAGTTTCGGGAAGTCAGACGCCGGATGAAGGGGTTTGACTCCACCTTCCAGAGTCAAGAGTCGGGTGAGCGCTACGCCAACACTATTCTCAGCTATCTTAACAACCATTATCCATTAACCGGCCATACACACTAAAACTGGACACTACCCGTTTTGCTGGGTGACCGACTTCGCTACACGCACATATCCTACCTCTTTTAGATAGACGGTTCCACCGTTCTCCCGCAGAGACAGGTCCTTAAGGTGCTGTCTGGCTCCAGACGGAGTGTAACATACTCGGTTACTCCTAATCTCG
>JAGWHU010000034.1 GCA_028866575.1 Candidatus Micrarchaeota archaeon
TGCCTTTGCGGCTGGCCAGTGTCCCAAAGGGTGCCGCTCGACCTTCAAGGACTTGAATATCAATACTGATTTGATTTGGGAAAGAGAAGACCTATGAGCGAAGTAGCCATCCGCGGCAACCTCCAGATCGGCCGCGTCAACATCGAAGGCAAGGACTACCTTACCGTCTGCGTGGACAAGAACGGTGGTCCGATGATCTACGAGTTCCCAGACGGGTCGGAAGCGGAAATTGAATTCTGCCGACCCGGAGAGGACTTAGACAACCGCAACCCGAACGCCTGTGTGCGGCTGAGAATATCAGACAAGGACTCTCTGATCCTTGTCGGGAAGGGGTGAGCAACATGCGAGTCGTATCTATCCTGGCCGTGCTTTCCATCGTGGCCTACTTCACGCACTGCAAGACGCTTGGTGCGGTGATTGTCCTGTTCCTATTTGGCTGCGCTCTCTACGGGCTCAGCGAGTACGTTTTCGATGTGGCCAGCAAAGCCGATATTAGGTGGAGGTGAGCAGTGCCATCGTCATTGACCAACCCGTTGACCGACGCAGAAGTGGATGCCGCGAACCAGAATCCGAAGAACATCTGGATGCACGTCAAGTGCAAGATATGCGGCGACGTGGAACCGTGCTACAACCGGACTCAGGTGGCATGGTCAAAAACCTGCTTTCCCTGCCTGATGGGCTGGAAGAGAGCCAACCCTTTCACCGGATTCGACGGCATTGAGAAAGGTGGAGAGCAGTGAGCGAAGAGACAGGAGAAAAAGACAACGGCCACAAGTTCTACATCAAAGCCTTACACCCGCACCGGAAGCCTGGTGACACCAAAAAAGTCAAGATGTATATCGGCGAGTGCACGAAATGCGGCTTGCTCTACAAGTTCAGAAAGAAGGTAAAATGCCCAGCGAAGTGAGTACGATCGACGACTACATCGAGCGGCGCAACGCCATCCAACTCCGCGCCGAGAACCGGAGCAAAGAAGCGGCGGACAGGACCTGGATCGAGTTGGGCGTGGCAAACCGGCATATTCAAAGAGTCCTCGACGGCGTCCTGAAGCTTCCGATGGTTGAAGTCGAGATCGAGAAATGCCTGACGCGAGTTGAAAGGCAGGAACAGCATGAACAGGCCAGCGCGTAGAGAAAACATGACGCCGACGGACCTGTTGGTCGACGCCATGCAGGATTTCGGCGAACACGAGATCGAATTCGTCACGCTGATCGCCACAAACAGGGACGGATCGATGCGGAGGCTCTACTCTAACGCACGCAGCGAGACGGAAATGTTTGGCATGATTCACATGTCCACGGAAACTTGGACCGACAACGTACTGGAGGACAAAGAGGAATGAGATACGAAGTCGAGCAGGGAAACATCCTGATGTACTCTCCCTACCTATGGCGCGTAGTGCTCGCCTCCGAGAGCGGAGAGCATAAGACTGTCGCCATGTGCGAAAACAGAGAGCACGCAGAGATGCTCGCTGAGCGTCTGAATCTGGACGAGTCGCTCAAGAACGAGTGGCCGGGCAAGATTCAGTTCACGCCGACTCCGGAAGTGGCCACGCTACGCGACCAGTTTGCAATGGCGGCGATGATTGCCGATTCAATCCAAAGCGCGGTAGTCTCGGCTGCGTACATCGGGCAAGGAAAGGTCTTGCATGAAGACTATCCAGGCCCGGAGACTGGAGCGAAGGACTATTACGCGACTGCGGACGCAATACTGGAGGCTCGGAAATGAAGTTCCTGCGGAAACTCTACTGCTGGATCACGCGCGGACACTCGTGGAACGGCGTGGTGCATGATTGGCACCATCCGAGCAAAAGTTGTTTCTGGTGCGGAGCCGTGAGGAGACGGAAATGAGAAAGTTCTGGGTGGCGCTGGCGACGATTATCGTGCTGTTTTTAGGCTGGCCGGTGGCAGAGGACGGTTTTATCGGCAGT
>JAGWHU010000035.1 GCA_028866575.1 Candidatus Micrarchaeota archaeon
TTCGCCCGCGGCGGCAAGCTCAACACGAAGGCCCTCGCCGCCAAGGGCGACCACCTGAAGGCGATCGCCCGTCACGTCGAAGCCGGCGAAAAGCGCGCCCTCGCCGAACAGAAGTTCCAGCAGGCGATGATGCCGCCCGGGCCGCAGGGGGGCCAGATGGGGATGCCGGGGGCAGGCGGGATGCCGCAAGGCCCCGGCGCCCCCGCACCCATGCTGAGCTTCATGGGCCACGCCACGGGCGGCTTCGCGGGCTCCGGCCAGACCCTCCTCGACATCCGCAAGCAGAACTCGCAGGTGCTCCCCGAGCCCGCCGTGATCATGGGCGCGCAGACGGGACGCATCTACGGCACCGCCGCCGAGAACGGCCCGGAACGCGAGACGAACACCGGCACGGGCTTCCGCTTCAGCCCGCTGCCCGGCGTCTCGCGCCAGACGACACCGCAGGCGCAGCAGCAGATCGTCGGCGAGGCCGAGACCCGGATGCCGCCGAAGCAGTGGGTTCCCGGTGCGCCCGGCAACGGTGGCGCCATCGGCCAGCCGACGGTACCCCCGGAGTGGCCACCGCGCCAGTTGCCCAAGGGCCAGTGGGCTCCCGGTGCGCCCGGCAATGGTGGCGCCATCGGCCAGCCGACGGTACCCCCGGGGTGGCCCACCGTGCCCATCGGCGGCGCGCCACAGCCCGCGTGGGACCCGATGAACCCCGCCACGACGACGCTCAACCCGAACGCGCCGCCCGCCACGGCCCTTGAGTACGCCCAGCACATCGGGCGCATCCGCTCGGGTCAGGGAAACATCTTCGACTACGCCTGGCTGGCCCAGCACGGATTCAGCCGGACGATGCTCGACGAGGCCGCAGGACGCTACAGCGGACCGGGCAGCATGGCGCCTCCGGGCCCAACGGGCACGCAGCAGCCCGTCGGGCAGATGGCGCCACCGCAGCTCAGCTTCGGCCCCGTCGCGGCGCACGCGGGCGGGGGGTACATGGCCTTCGCGGGCGGCGGCGACCTCGCCTCCCAGCTTCGGCAGATCGCCGCGTCGCCGAACCGCCAGTACCTTCAGGACAACGCCGCCGCAATCAACGCCGGGACGATGCCCGCCCAGCCGCAGGGCGACCTCGCCTCCCAGCTTCGGCAGATCGCCGCGTCGCCCGACCGCCAGTGGCTTCAGGACAACGCCGCCGCAATCAACGCCGGGACGAACCCGCTCCTCAGCGACGCTGCCGAGGTTGACCGCCAGGCGCAAGCGGTGGAGAAGCTCGACCCGAACGCGTCCTTCAACCCGAGCGCGTATGGGTCTCGCTGGGGTGCGTACGGGCAGCCGGAGACGAACGCGCAGGCGGCCGCGCGCATGAGACACGTCGCCCTGAACGACCGTTTCCGGGCCGACCCAAGCGGCTATGGCACCGGCTGGCAAAACGGCCGGCAGGTCACCACCGGGGGCAAGTACCTCACCCCGGAGGACAAGGAGTGGTTCCAGCGGTTGTATCGCGGCGGCGGGGCGTCCGACGTCCACGGGAACATCAGCGGCACCGCCACGTCGTCCGCCACCGCGACGCCGCAGGACATGAACAACGCGGTGAACACCTACATCGCCAACCAGCTCAAACTTCAGGGCACCAACCCCGTCCTGCGGCCGGGACAGACGCTCTACGACCCGCGCTACCTCGCGCCCATCTGGGACAAGCTCAAGAGCGG
>JAGWHU010000036.1 GCA_028866575.1 Candidatus Micrarchaeota archaeon
TCGCGGGCGGCGAGCACCGTCCCCGCGCCGTCCCTGATCTCGATGTGGTGCGGCCCCGGCGGTGCCGAGATCGCCGTCTGGTACTCGCCTTCCAGACCGTAGGGCGCCACGTGATAGACGGCGGCGCCGTCCACCACGATGGTGAGCACGTCACGTTCGCGCACGGGCAGGCCGTCGGTGCCGCGCAGCCCCGAGCCGGAGACCGTGCAGTGCCCCGTGAGGTCGGGCGTGTCCGTGACCTGAAGCCACGCCGGCGGCGTCTCCGGGGGCGCGGGGGCCGGGGCATCCAAGCCCCCGGCGCCCTCGGAGAACACCGTTACCGGCGGGTTGGTCGTGGAGGTGGACTCTTCTCCGGGCCATTCCGTTGTCATCGGCCGCCGTCCTTTATGCCGCGCTTGCGGTCGAGCGCCTTGTCCCGCTTCGAGTTCGGCTTGATGCCGTGCTTGCGGTGGTAGCGCTCATCCGCCTTCGCCATCATCGGCTTCTTCGCGGCCATCAGTCGTCGTACCCGAAGATGTAGTCCACGGCGATGACCGAGTTCAGCGTCGAGCCCATCGCCGCGCCGCCGGTGATCTCCGCGATCAGCACGTCGTTCGCGGCGAACTTCGTGTTGGCGGCGGTGGTGGTCAGCGTCAGCGCCACGGAGCCGTTCGCCGCGACGGCGGTGCCCGAGGTGTTGAAGGAGGCGACGATCGAGCCGGCGTTGGAGGCGTTCTTGTAGAGCGTGACGGTGAGGCCGCTGCCCGTCGTGTTGGCGGAGGGCTGCGAGCTGGAGGCGATGAACCGCGCCCCGATGACCTGCGCCGCCTGCCCCCACGACATCTCCGGCGTGTCCGCGCTGCCGTTCGTGGCGATGGACGCGAGGGCGCCCGTCGTCATGACGTGTGGGTTGTTGTAGTTGAACATGTATCTCTTCTCCCAGATGAGGCCGCGCTGGCCTCACGATCAGCTTGTCGCCGGTGCCGCGTTGAAGGTCATCTCGATGCCGTAGTGACTGTCGAGCACGCCGAAGCCGTAGTCCTCGACCATGTTCAGCTCGATCGCCCGCAGCGACGTGTCCTCCTCGATCATGATGTTGCCGGCCGCCATGTCATGCGGCTCCTCGACGAAGACGAGCGCGTCCCGGTGGAAGACCATCGTGTTGGCACCGTCCGTCGTCGCCTTGGCGAAGTTCGCGTTGGAGTAGAGGTCTACGCCCGCGACGCGGCCGACGAACCAGGCGTCCAGCGCCTCGCTCTGCAAGGAGCCGGCAGGCCCGTTGGCGCCGATCGAGGTCGTGACCGGCGTCCCCGTGATGGGGCCGCCGACGAGGCTGCGGGAGACCGACGCCAGCGTCTCCGGCCGGAAGGCCCCGCAGATCGGGCCGGGCGGCACGGGCTGGTTGACGGCGCCGGCGGCGATCGCCGTGCCCGCAGTGTTGAGGCCCGCCTTGAGCGTCGAGAAGGCCGCCGCCACATGGCCGACGGTCATGACGGTGGCCGCGGTCCCCAGCGCGGCGTACGTGGAGAGGCTGGACGCGAGGCCGCCGATGTCGGCGTCCTCCTTCCTGTCCATCGCCTGCCGCATCACCTGGCCGGCCTTCGTCTGCATGTTCTCCGACCACTGGGCCAGCGACTTCCGGGTGAAGACCGTCTGGACACCGACTT
>JAGWHU010000037.1 GCA_028866575.1 Candidatus Micrarchaeota archaeon
AACCACCCTCACTAGATCCCCGACCGTAAGGTCGTGGGATGGAGTTATCCCTGAATCTTTTGATCGAAGGGGTAGAATGAGCGTATGGAGCTTACTCATTTATCCCACTGCGTCTACCACTGCGACTACCACGTAGTCATCGTCACCAAATACCGGCGAAAGATATTCAACGAGGGGATTTTTGCCTACTTCTCGACTCAGTTGGCGGAAATTACCGAACATTATCCCCTCGTCCGGTTTAAAACCGTTAACCATGACGTCGACCACTTACACTTCCTTATCTCCATTCCGCCAACGATGACCGTTGGTAAAGCCGTCGGTCTCGTAAAGCAGAATACTGCGAGAAACCTTAAGCAAAAATTCCCCTTCCTCAAACGGGTCTACTGGGGCACGGATGCCATCTGGTCGGAGGGCTATTTCGCGAGCACGGTCGGGATAAATGTGGACCTGATTAAAGCTTACATCGACCACCAAGGCAAAAAAGATTCAGGGCAAACCCGTTTCGGGTTTGAGGTGCGCTAAAACCCCGACCGTAAGGTCGTGGGAAGTTTATCGTATGTCTGCGGTAAGGCGCGACAGTCTTCATGGTCCGATATCCGTTGAAAATCAGGCGCAAAAATGGTAAAGTATAGATGCTTTAAGACGTTCAAACGATCGCCCCGGTTCTCTGGGGAGGAAAGTCCGGACACCACAGAGCAGCGTTGTTGCTAACGGCAACCGGGGGTGACCCTAGGACTAGTGCAACAGAAAATAAACAGCCTCCCGACTCAAGTCGGCGGCAACGGTGAAACGGTGGGGTAAGAGCCCACCAGTACCGATGGCGACATCGGTAGCTGGTAAACTCAACGCGGTGCAAGTTCGGTGGACCCTCTATCGTCGATATGGCTGCTCGTCATGACGACCTCGGGCCCGAACGCCTAGATAGATGATCGTTCGCGACAGAATCCGGCTTATCGAACGTCTTAAAGCGTTCTTATATCTTTCTGCGTAAGGTATAATGAGAGCGCGATGCCCGGTCGCCAAGCGGAAAGGCACGGGACTTTGAATCCCGCATTCGTAGGTTCGAATCCTACCCGGGCAGCCATAGGCTACCAAACGTGCCTCGCACGCTTGGTAGCCTATGTTTGTATAACGAAAGGATTCGAACCTGGGAAAGGGGTCGGGGAAACGGGAGTTTACCCGTGGAGGAAATAATAATTATGAACCGAGGGGTTCTTAAGGAGTCCCGACATGTCGGGACGACGGTTCTAGCGCAACGGCACATCACTCGGCAGGCGCCGGGGAAATTGGGGCAGATTGGGTGACCTTATGTCGGGCGAGTAATTTTGTATCGATCCACTCGTCAATAGAGAGTGGACCAGGACCATTAATTAAGAGCGACAGCGAGATGCCGTAGAGCATGAGGTGCGGCCACACGGCTTCGCGGAAAAATAAGAGCGAGAGCGTAAT
>JAGWHU010000038.1 GCA_028866575.1 Candidatus Micrarchaeota archaeon
CTCCTTCACCCTCATAGAACTCCTCATAGTGATAGCCATAATAGGTATCCTGGCCTCCGTCGTCGTCCTCATCCTCAACCCGTCTCAGCTCCTCTCCCAATCAAGGGACAGCAGGAGAATACAGGACCTGAGTAACGTGAATAACGCGATAGGCATCTATCTTAGCGAAGGAAACACCTCCATGGGATCCGGAAACACCGTCTACGTCAGCATCCCGGACTCCTCCTCAACCTGCGGCTCCCCCACAGGCTCGGATCTGAGCCTCCCCACCATTCCCGGAGGATGGAGCTACCACTGCGTATCAACCACCTCGCTCCGGAACACCGACGGAACCGGCTGGATACCCGTGAACTTCACCCAAATCTCCACGGGCTCCCCGATCCCCGTCCTGCCCGTGGATCCCGTAGACTCCAAGGACTACTACTACGCCTACGCCGTGGGAACCTCCTCCGTCTACGAGATAACCTCCTCCTTCGAGTCCGACAAGTACCAGAGCAGGGCCGCAGGCTCGGGAAACACGGATCCCACCACCTACGCCGTAGGCAACAACCTTTCCCTAACCCCCTTCATACACGGACTTGTGGGAGCTTGGAATTTTAACGACGCCTCCGGAGGATTAAATTCCACAACCGCCGATCTATCCGGATGGGAAAATAACGGTACCCTACTAGACGCCACCTCTACCGGAACGGGGCCGACTTATACAACCTCGGGATGCCTGAGCGGCGGATGCTTGTCGTTTGATGGAGCAGACGATTTTGTGAGAGTTTTGAACAACGTTTCCATTAACCCGAACGCCAGCAATTTCACTGTCAACGTCTGGTTTTACGCCAATAGCGTCAGCGCTGGTATTCTGTACAACAAGGAAAATTTGTATGAGGCCGAAGTGTCTTCGGAGTGCGGTCAGAACGGATGTTATGCTTGGCAGCCCAACTGGGCGTGGGATGGGCAGAATTTTAACGCGACAACGGGTGTGTGGACGATGATGACCATCGTTTATGACCACTCTAACCAGTATCTCTATAAAAACGGTGCGCTGGTATATTCCCGTTCGCAGACGGGAAATATGGGGAGCGACACGAACAATCTGACTTTTGCCGCCAGGAGCGACGGAGCAAGTGTTTTCTATAACGGCCTGCTTGACGATGTAAGCATGTATGATACCGCTCTAACTCCATCCCAGGTGCGGGCCATTTATAACGCGGAAAAAACGCAGTAATCGTTCTATATTTTTGGAGAAGTAGAATCATGTCACCTTGCAAAATCTATTTGACGGGGGTATATACGAGTATGTAAAAAGTCGTAAATCATCTTAAAAAACGTCATGAACCTCTCTTATTTCAGAAAAAGCATTCAAAACGTTGAAGAAACCGCCGACAAGGCTAAAAAACTCG
>JAGWHU010000039.1 GCA_028866575.1 Candidatus Micrarchaeota archaeon
GCCGTACAGGTCGCGGCCACGAGTTTTTTCTCCAACACCAGCCGCCTGATCGCTGTCAGTAGCCATCCCGCAATCACAAAAGCAAGGGTCAAATACGCGCTGATGCCCAGTGGCGAGAAGGACAGGAACGCTCTGGACATCATGGTCGGAGTCCTGCCGACGGCCAAGGGCCCGACGTTCATCGGCAAGGCAGTTTTCGGCGGCGGCGGATCGGAGAAGGACGACGGCGAAGAGGTCCACACTGAGGCTCAAGCCGTTGCCACTTTCGGACCCGATGACGATATTTTTGATATATTTCCACCAGCCAACGAGATTCAGGAAAAGATTACCCCCGTTCGGCAGCGGCTGACCAGCGGAGGCGGGAAGTGAAGATCAGTGTACAACGTTCGATCGCGGATCCGGTGCTTCTTAAGTTTGGCGACGTATATAAATTTGAGTTTTCCTGTGCGTTAAGCGAGCAGGAGGCGATTGAGTTCTGTGACCCTCTGCGTCGCGTGATCGAAGCCCCTACCCAGAAAGAGCCGCAGGGTGGAAATGTGATTGCGATGAGCGCGGGTGCGCAGTGAAACCGGATTGTCCATGCGTGACGAAGCGCGACTACGAAGTGCGGCCAGTTGACCTTGCGACTGCGTACGAGCTGGTCAAGGCGTTTCATTACGCGCGGAGCGGATCGAACACAGCAACTTTCATCCACGGGCTCTTTGCTAAGTCTGAATGGATGCGATGCCTTGGAGTCGCATGGTGGCTGCCGCCGACGAAAGGAGCCGCGATTGCATCTTGGGACGGAGATTGGAAACAAGTCCTATCCCTGAGCAGACTCGTGATCGCTCCTGAAGTTCCCCAGAACGGCGCTTCTTTTTTATTAGGCCAAAGCGAAAAACTAATTCGCGCGGACGGGCGCTTCAAATGCTTAGTCACTTATGCGGATCAATGGCAGGGACACACCGGTCAAATCTACAAGGCAACGAATTGGGAGGAAATGGGCCTCACGAAGCCAGAGAGAATCTACGTTATCTCTGGAAGAATAATTTCAAGGAAGGCCGGTCCAAGGACAAGAACCCATTCCGAAATGCTCTCTCTCGGAGCTAATTGCATCGGCCAATCGAAAAAAGTTAAGTTCCGTAAGATATTCGCATAAGAGCAGACGACCATGTACTCTGAGAAGATCATCATCGCCAACATCGCAGAGTTCGCCCGGCGCGAAGGATGGGAACCGGAGTACCATTCCTACGAAGAAGTCCAGCAGTTGATCGAGGACATCAACAAGCTGGTCAAGATCGACTACAACTCCCGCGGCGGCGTGGTTGAGTTAACCCGGACGATCACCGAAAAATACAAGAACGAGGTCAAACGTAAAGTCGTAAACGAGCAAGTC
>JAGWHU010000040.1 GCA_028866575.1 Candidatus Micrarchaeota archaeon
TTATCTTTTTGACAACTGGGGCAACTGTGGCCAAAGTGTCTCATACGGCAGCATGGAAGGGCAAACGCAGGCCTGCAATCCAAATGTTGGTGTCAGTATAGGTGTAATGGGCGGCACTTGGAATTCAACAACATCACAGACATGGTACAAAAATTATGTTCCATATCATGGTACACAGATGGTTTATTCGTATCCTGAATTCCCCTCTTTGGAATATGTGTCTCTTGGTGCATTTGGAAATCGCGGCACTATATCAGCGCAATGGCTAAGAATAAGGGCATTCCCTCCCAACGCGATAATGCCATCTGTCACATTCGGTACAACGAATGCATTTGTAGTAATACCAACAATAACACCGGCGGGCCATCAGGTAGTATACGGCAACGCGAACACCATACTTTCATTTAAATCGTCAATGGGGGCATTGTCTCCTCCATACACCTACAACTGGATCGCGGTTAATACGGTAACAGGCACAACAATCGCAAACGCACTGTACACCGGAGTATCTTCAACAGCCAACACTTTCACATTCAAGGCAAACGCGCAGATGGACGGCAACACGATACAAGTTAATGTGATAGTCACAGATAGCAAGTCAACAACATTAAACTCGATAAAGACGGAAACCATAACGATCAGCAACGTGATTGTTCCATCAGGGCTTGTGACGTATCTACCCATAACAATTAACAACGCACAAGGATCTGCAACGCAATCGCCATTCCAGGAAATGATAACAGTAAACAGCATGAATTATACTTCTATAGAATCAGGAAACTTGGATAACATCGAATTCTTCAACATGACAGGCGCCGTAATCCCATCGTGGCTCGAAACCAACAACACCAACACATCCACTGGAACAATCTACTGGGTAAAGTTGACAAACTCTATACTCGGAATAGGGAGTGACCAGACAGGAATACAGTCGCATACAAACGTAACTATATTCATGGGTTTCGCGCAAGTTGGAACAAACCTCTTCAGCAACACAATGACCGGTGAGGCGCCGCAACTCTCGTCATCATATGCGCAGTACGACACAGGCGCCAACGTCTTCACCACTTTCTACGACAATTTCGCAGGAACATCAATCAGCGCGGCATACAACCAGATAACACCGGCATCGCTGTCCCAGAACAACGGAATAACATACTCCTCAGGAGGTTATGGCGGCATAATAACCAACAATGGATTCACACCTCCATTCATATACGATGTAAAAATTACATCGCTTAATACTGTCTATGTGGGTATGGAAATACAAACAGGAAACACAGCCGCAAGCAGCGGTTATCTTTTTGACAACTGGGGCAACTGTGGCCAAAGTGTCTCATACGGCAGCATGGAAGGGCAAACGCAGGCCTG
>JAGWHU010000041.1 GCA_028866575.1 Candidatus Micrarchaeota archaeon
AGCTGGGGAGCGCCGGCGCCGAGTGAGCCCCAAGCCCCCGGCGGACCGAGTATGACTCCCGGTCCCCTCGAGATGCCCCCAAGCTCCGCCGCTCGCGTTGCGCCTACGTACACATTCTCACCCCGCGGCGTCAACGAGGAGACCGTTACATCTCTCGCGCCCGTTCCCGGTAATCACCCCTTCTCCCATATCATCGAATCTCCAACGATCCCCCCGGAGCCGATCCAACGTGCGCTTCCTCCCGCGCGCTTCATCCCGGCGAAGCCTTCTTCCATCGAGCCTCCTCCCGAGATCCCCGGCTCCGGCGGACGCACCCTTCACCCTTCACTCCCGGCCGGTGCGCCCCCGAAGACTCCCCTCTCCGGCTTCCACTACGGGAACGTCGGCCCGGTGATCGAAGGAGGCGAGCATGGGGTATTCGTTACGACACGGACGCCTGGATCAATCGGCGAAGCGGTGCAAGCAGGCGGGAAGGGTGCGGTGCCGATTAAGGGGAACTTCGCCCTTGCTGATGTCACCGCGCCTCAGTGGAAGGAGATATATCAGCAGGCGATCCAACAGGGCGCACAACCGCCGCAAGCGAAGGCGTTCGTCGAGAAGGCCATCAAAGCCGCAGGGTACGACGGGTATCGAAATCCGAATATCCCGAATTCAGCGTTCCTCTTCGAATCCGCGCCGGTAGAGCAAGCGGGTGCTTCCTCCGCTACCGGTGCTTCAACCTCCACGCCCGGAGTTCCTAGCCGCACGGCTGCACAGCCTACAAAAACCCCGCGGCCGCAGCGAACTCCGGGCGGGAGAAAAGTGAAGTGACTCCGCAAGTTTGAACTCGCCTCTCGCGAACAAGTAACATTGATATCGTACGTGATGTGTTGGAGACGATATCGATGCGCGTTCCGCGAATTCTTCCTCGACTGTTACTCCTTGCTGTTCTCGTGTGTTGCAGCGCTGTACTTCCTTCTTACGCGACGACGGTCAGCGGGAATTTGAAGGATCTTGGGATCAACAATGTAACCGGGTCGAATTCGTTCGTCCGCTTCACTCTACAAGGCTACGGTTCGGACATCCCGCGAGTAATCGGCACGAATGCAATCGTACGCCCGGACTTCGATTTCACGCCGGACGCGAACGGGAATATCTCCGGGACGATCCAAGGGAACGATACGATCTCAATCGGCTCGAATCCGGTCGGCGGCACGTGGTATCGCGTGTGTATCTATTACCAGGGACGCCCGTTTCGCTGCGACAGTTTCACGATCAACGGGAACACGTTCAACCTGAATAACGCGACGCCGAATACGACGAACCCGGCGGTCCCGGCGCCGACGGGGGA
>JAGWHU010000042.1 GCA_028866575.1 Candidatus Micrarchaeota archaeon
TCCTATACTGAGAGCGTACCACTACATGGTACGCTTTTTTTGTGAGTGGCCATCAGCGGGGGCTTAGACTTCAAGTCTCTTTAAAAACATATGGTCTCACGAAAAAACCTTTCGTGCTGCGGATAATCTAGTTGTGGCTCGGCCACGAATGGAGAGGAACTAGCAGGGGAAGGTATGGCACACGTTGAGACCAAGGGCACTCACGGCTCTCTTTTTCTTCTCTTCTTTTTCTCTCTACAATTTAGCCTTTAATTGCAACACACTATGCTCGCCATCGGCATCGATATGAGCAAGGCGTCCTTCCACGCCGCGCTCAATGACAATTCCGTCAAAAAGTTCAAGAACACACCCGAGGGCATCGACGCCTTGCTCGTTGCGAGTGAGGCACTTGGACATTCCGCTGCCGAGACATTGATCGGCGTCGAATCCACCGGCGTCTACCACCTCCTGCTCGCGACCCGGCTCACCAAGACCGGGTATCGGGTCATGATCATCAATCCGCTTGAAAGCCATCGCTTCGGCGCGGCGCACACGCTGCGCAAACTCAAGACTGACGCGGTGGATGCGCAAACAGTTCGCTCCATGGTACTCTTTGGCGTCGGCCGGCTCTTCACCGAGACCGACGATGTCCTGGCCCTCAAGGCGCTCATCACCGAACGGGAGAGCTTGGTTGAGATTCTTGCCATTATGAAGCGGCAACAGGAAGCTCGTATGGTACGCATGCGAGCCATCGAACGGTCCGTGCACGACCCTTCCATATCCGTCATCGCGGCCCTGCAGAGGGAAATACTCCTCCTTGAAGCGGAGCTTCTTGCCTATGCGCCGCATACACAGCATCTTCTGCGCTCCATTCCCGGTATCGGGGCGATATCAGCCGCCTCGCTCGTAGCCTACATCGGCGACATTCATCGTTTCTCTACCCCCGAGAAATTGGTTGCCTTTATCGGGCTTGATTGCCGGGTGCATCAGAGCGGCAGCTCGATCAACGGCCACGGCTACATCAGCAAGCGCGGCAGCAAACATCTGAGAAGCATGCTCTTCAATGCCGCGTTCGTGGCTCGCCGCAGAAATCCGGTACTGGGAGCCTACTTCGCAAAAAAAGTCGCCGAAGGAAAGCACTACACCAGCGCACTCAATGCAGTGGAGCGCAAACTAATTCACATCATTTGGGCCGTCTGGTCACGGGGTACTCCGTTTGTGCAGCGGAGCGTCTAGCCCTGCCGTCAGACCAACTGAGAAAAAAGCGCCCACGGGTGCGGGCGCAGTTTCGAGCTATGTGGATATCGAAGTTGACCCCGATATATCTAGTT
>JAGWHU010000043.1 GCA_028866575.1 Candidatus Micrarchaeota archaeon
GTGATGTTGTCCCGCCGCCGGGCGATGCGCCGCCGCTCCGCCCTGTCCGCCAGCCACTCACCGCACAGCCGCCCGAACCAGTGCAGGATCGGGTGCAGCGCGACGATGAACGCCAGCGTCAGCACGGCGCCGAACCACACGGCGAAGAACATCTGCGCGTCCGTCATGCGTCCTCCCCCTGGACATCCGTTCCGGCGGCCAGCACCGGGTCGAGCAGCGCTGCGAGACGCTGCCGCTGCCAGTCACGCTCGGCGTCCTGTGCGGCGCCCGCTGCGCTGTATGCGGTCGCCCATGCGGGGTTGCGTGCGGCGTCCCGTGCGGCGACCCATGCGGCGTCCCATGCGGGGTTGCGTGCGGCGTCCCGTGCGGCGGCCCATGCGGCGTCCCATGCGGGGTTGCGTGCGGCGTCCCGTGCGGCGGCCCATGCGGCGTCCCGTGCGGCGACCCATGCGCCGTCCCATGCGGCGTCGGCGGCTTTCCGTGCGGCGTCCCGTGCGGTGACCCATGCGGCGGCCAGTTCCTCATCCGTCGCCTCGCCCGCCGCCCACTCATGCGCCAGAGGGCGCTCCTCACAGTCCCAGGCGAAGAGGCGCAGCTCGCGGCTCACGTCCCGTGCCGCCAGCAGCGTCCGCGTCCGGGACATCTGTTTGCGGGGGAATTCGGCATCCTTCGCCTTGGGCTCGGACACCTCAACGATGCAGGCGACAGGGCCGGGGGCGTACTGCAACGCATCAGCCCACGAGGGGCTGCTGTGGTAGCCGCGTCCGCAGAGGGCAAGCTCGCCCTCGATGCTACGGGTCTCTCCCACCGCCCACGGCGGCTCGTCGCCGTTGCCCGCCGTCATGTCCGCCCGCAGGAAGTGGTACGCCTTCATGCGTCCTCCTTCCGGACACCCGGCCCGGCGGCATCGCAGGCCGCCATGAAGGTGCGCAGGTTGGCAACCTTGCCCTCGGCCAGCATCCAGCCGCCTGGGTCAATGAGGCCCGCCGGCCAGCCGTTGTACTCCACATAGGCCGTGACCGGCGGCACCAGGCGTCCCCGGCTGCAATGCGTATCAACCCCGTGGCCGTTCACCGCCACGTACCATTCGCCGCCGCCCTGCTCCCAGGTGTGCTCCCAGCAGCCAGGGCTCCCACCGATGTCGCGCGCACCAAGGCGCATGGCCATCTCCGCCAGTGCTCCGAAGGGATGCCGCCCCTCAGCCGCCGTGTCCGTGTCGGTCATGGCTTGTCCAACGTCCGTCATGCGTCCTCCCCGTCCTCGGGCGCGCGCCATCATCGCTTGGCCTTC
>JAGWHU010000044.1 GCA_028866575.1 Candidatus Micrarchaeota archaeon
GCCTGAAAATCTGAAGGCCCAGATTAAACGAATGATAGATGAAGGACAGGATGTTGAATCACTGAAAGACATAGCAAAGAAGTTGAAGTAAAGAATACCCACACTTTCATATATTAACAAACCAATCCTATAATTCTACATGAAATTAGCCGCGTAGAAACCCTCGATTTTTGACGTAATTGTCGATCCGATTTATCAGGCAGATCTATAGCTGACAAGTACCATCACGGCACATGAAGCCATCGATATACGTGAGGATGGCTCGTACGATGATGCGTATATTGGAGAAAGCAAGGGTGCCGCCATACCTACACAAGAGTTCCAACCACGTGTACTCGGTCTGGCAGCACCTCGTGTTGCTCACGCTTCGTCAGTACGAGCGCAAGAGCTATCGTAGGTTCGTCGAGTTCCTAGAAGAGGCTTTTGGTGTTGTAGGATTCCTTGGCCTGTCAAGGATTCCACACTACACCACGCTGCAAAAGGCAGCCGCGAGGCTGAGACACGGCATGCTGCTGAAGATACTGGAATCGTTTCTTGCATACTGCCAGGTATCCCGGATGCTTGCAGGGATGGATGCGACGGGACTGTCACATGGTCAGGCATCGTATTACTATACAAAAAAGTTCAAGCTGCGAAGGAAATTCGTCAAGATTACCATATGTGCGGACCTGAAGCGGCAGATTGTCTGCGGCATCAAGATACGGCACAGGAGGAGAAATGACATGTACGATTTCACGCCATTGCTGCGCAAGCTCACCGGGCTGGCAAGGGTCGGGACGATGGTTGCAGACAGAGGGTTTGATTCCGAGCAGAACCACGTCGATGCGGGTAATCTTGGCGTTGAGCGGTGCATCATCAGGCCAAGGTACGAGAACCTAAAGCCGTCCAAGACAAGGGGAGAGCACCGCAGGAGGATGAAGAGGAGGTTTCCCTGGAGGACGTACCATCAGCGAAGCAAGATGGAGACGATATTTTCAGTGATAAAGGGAATGCTTGGGGACAGCGTCACGTCAAGGTCAATCGTGACGCAGAACAGGGAGACGCTGTACAGGGTGATTGCGTATAATTGCTACAGGATTACCAGGAATTATTTTGTTATTTTTGGATGGTTTCTACGCGGCTTAGTCGGACTACAATTCATGAATAGTTAATAGAACTAATTCGATTCAACGTGTGATTTGTTGACTTTGTCTATTGCCTTCCTTATTATGTTTTTTAGCTCCTCATGCGTCATACTTTCTACA
>JAGWHU010000045.1 GCA_028866575.1 Candidatus Micrarchaeota archaeon
AAATCTGTTGACGGCTCGCGTGTGGGGTGTATAACCCATGTGTTCGAGCACGCTTCACGCTCGGAAATTGAGTCTGTTTTGGCGACGTGGAAAGCCGCCTGGGTTTGGTAAAATGCACAATCAAAACATTCCGTTCGCGCTCCGACTACGTGGGTTTTACTGCGCCGCCTGGCCAGATTTTTACCCGCTTTCCACCGGGGCGCGAACAGAGGGTTTTGAGTCATGGGCCTAAAGCTTCCCGCATTTCAGTTTTACCCCGGCGACTGGCGGAAGGATCCCGCCGTCCAAGCACTGAGTTTCGAAGAACGCGGCATTTGGGTCGAGTTGCTCTGCCTGATGCACGAAAGCGAACAAAGGGGGAAACTTCTCCTGGGCGGCCAGCCATACCCAGAGGACCGGCTGGCGCGTGCCTTGGGCATTGATATTTTGCTTATGGGTAAGGTTATCTCCACCCTAATAACCCTCAACGTAGCAAGCCGGTGCCCCGAAACGGGTGCTCTGATATGCAGGAGAATGGTCAGAATGGAGGAAATATCTTCAATACGCTCTAAATCAGGAAGTAAGGGAGGAAATCCCATGTTTCGCAAAGGTGAGACTAACCCGTATTACGATGGAAAAGATAAGCAAAAACATAAGCAACGAGATAAGCAAAAGATAACCCCTTCATCTTCATCTTCATCTTCATCTTCGAATAGTACCCCCCTACCCCCCGCGCAGCCAGACTTCGAACACCGCGTTGGGAAAGTAGGGTTAGCAGAGGTTAACCAGCCAGTTAACCTTGTTAACCGCAGTTTAGACTCAAAGCTTAACGATTCTAAACTTTTCGAAAGAACAATGGCGCTCAGGGTTGGGATCAATTCGATGTTCAAACGCAAGGATTCCGACAGGTGGAACCACCTAGAGGAGGAGGCTCTCTGTGAAGTAGCCCGAAGGGACGACTGCCTATCTGAATTTCAGGAGCTTTCCCGGTTCATGCCCGTGCGAGGCAGGTTTTTCCCGCAGAATGTTCTTAGCCTGCTTGAAAAGTGGACCCAAACACTGGATGCCTCGCGGAACGGGCACGTTCTAATGGATTCGCCTGAAACACGGCTGAAAGCTATACGGTCCGTTATTGAGACCCATCCGGCGAACAAGGAAAGCATCCGGTATAACCCGCAACATACAACCGCCGAGGGTGACGATTACAAGCAACTCCGGCGTGATGAGCGGGAAAT
>JAGWHU010000046.1 GCA_028866575.1 Candidatus Micrarchaeota archaeon
GTCCTGCGGCCGGGACAGACGCTCTACGACCCGCGCTACCTCGCGCCCATCTGGGACAAGCTCAAGAGCGGCGACGCGGACATGCTGCAAAGCATCTACTCCGCCTACTCGTCCATCGGCATCTCGCCCGCACAACTGGACGGGATGATCTACGACGCGACGCCACATCAGACGCGGACGCCGATGCTCAGCTTCGCCTAGGAGGCGCGTATGCCGCTTGAGGACGCGGCCGGCACCGGCACGTACATGGGCACGAGCACCCCCCCGGCGCCGCCGCCGCTGAGCTTCGGGGCGCCCCCCGCCGTGCCGGCGTCCTCGGCCCCCCAACCCGGCCCCCAGACGCCCTTCATCGGCGGCCGTCTCTCCGACCTGCCCGGCTACGTGCCGCCGGACACGGGACGCGCCCTTCAGCCCTACCAGATCGAGGACCGGAACGCCTGGCTGGACAACCTGCTCAGCCCTCCGCCGGCGCCTCAGCCGGCCGCACCAGCTCCCGCACCGGCTCCGCCGGCCCAACTCCCCGCGCCGCCCGGCTATACTGCGCCGGGACCGGCCTCCCCACCGCCGGATGCCAGCGCGGGGGCCTTGCTTCCTTCCGCTCCCGCGCTGGCCCCCTCGCCCTCCTGGACGACCCCGCCGCCCATGACGGGCACGACGCCCCTCGAACTGGCCATCGACCAGGGGACGCCCGACCCGCATGTCCGTCTGGCGATGCGGATGGGCGCGCTCATGGAGGGCGGCTCACTCGCCGGCGGCTGGGCTCCGGGCGACAACGGCACGTCCTTCGGCCCCTACCAGATCCACCTGCCCGCGCACCCCGATATGACCGCCGAAACGGCCCAGAACCCCCTGTTGGCCGCCGGTTACATGCGCCCCGCCTACACGCAGGCCGTCCAGCAGGTGCCGGGGGCGCTCTGGCAGAGCGACCCGGCGCAGGCGGCGGCGATGGCGGCCTTCTTCGCCGAGCGCCCGGAGCGCATGTACAGCCCGGAGCAGGTGCAGGAGGCCTGGATGCGCCTTCAGGGCGGCCTCGCCCCCGCCGGATTCGGCCGCATCGGCCAGTTCGGGCCGCCCGCGCCCGCGCCGTCCGGCGCACCCGCCACGATCGCCTGCACCACGCCGGAGGAGGCGGCGCAGCAGCCGGGGTTGGACTTCGGCACCGGGCTGCCGACGATGCCGACCGACCCTCA
>JAGWHU010000047.1 GCA_028866575.1 Candidatus Micrarchaeota archaeon
GCCCAAGCCGATTATTTTTACCTGCCTCATATCAGCTCCAGCGCCCATAGCGCCTGATCTCATCGTCACTGGCGTCAACAAGCACTCTGAATGGTTTGTTGAGAAAGCGGAAGTCGCTCTTGGTTTTTGGTGTCTTTTTCTTTTGAGGCTCCATTGAACCATAATCCTCCCAGGCAACTTCGCGCTTAGCTTCCGTAACTTGCCTTAGCCATTCATCGGGTACGTTGGCTTCCGGCCAACCTTCCAAGATTAAGCTTGGCTCAGCCTTGAACCTGGTGCCGCCAGCAACAATACTACAGGCAAACTCAGGCTGAGATTCTCCCAGCCTGCCTATTGTGATATGAACCCCGTCAAAGTTGTGCTCATCGTCACAGTCCGTTGAGCTGTGAAAGGCCGCCATGTTTGCATGTGAGTGAATCGTCCCGGCAAGCCACCAAGGATCGGGCAAGTGCGACGAGGGGCGAAGCTCATATTTGCAGCTGGCACCACTGACGGTCTGTTTTGGAACTATGAACTGCCATTGTTTTTCTGCAGGATGGTAATATATATAGCCAGCCGCCTCGCTGCCATAGCGCTTATATACTTCCCTGAAAAATGCCACAATCTGATTAACGAGTTCTAGTGAAATACGGGAAGCTGTAAACTCGCATAACTCTGCAACGTTAGAAGCCTTCTTCAGCTTTATTGGCACCGTAGCTGTGGACAAGCAGTTGCGCTTGTAGACTTTCCATCCCGTACCATCTATGAGATAGGCCAGATTTGGTAAGTTGGTTACACTGAAATTATCATCTAGTGCGTTAAATACAGGTATATCGTCATGAAAAAATATAGGTTCCATGTTGATTTACTCCCGCACCGCATGCATAGCCGCCTGCCAGTGAATACTGTCCGTCTTGAATGAATACTCCTCTGTTATACCTAGCTGTCGCAGCTTGCGTACGGTTCGCATAATTATATGCTCCGTCCATTGTGCGCGGCGGGCGGATAGTGCGTTCATGTCACATGTTATGAATCGCTCCAGCCTGGCCATTGCGGAAAACAGAGGAAACCCTCTAGGGGCGCTTGGTATGGTTTCCGCCAAAACCTGAGAAGGGGAAAGATTGTGATTTGTTGCCATAGGGTTTATCCCGTTATTTGGTAATCTTGCGCACTG
>JAGWHU010000048.1 GCA_028866575.1 Candidatus Micrarchaeota archaeon
CGGACGGCAACACCTGGAGCAAGCTCCAGATCTTCGCCAACAGCTCATCGACGCTCACCACCCTCACAACCGCCTGGTTCACCGGGCTCACGAACGGCATCCTCGCGACTGACGAGAGTGGGAAGGTGATCGCGTCCTCCTCGATCGGCGCGAACCTCATCGCGGGGACCCTTGGCGTCTCGCACGGGGGAACGGGCCTTGGCACCTTCTCTTCCGGCGACATCATATACGCCAACGGCGCGAACTCTCTCGCGTCCCTCCCCAAGAGCACCGACGGATTGGTCCTCAAGCTCGTCGGAGGCTTCCCCTCATGGCAGACCGACCTCACCTCGGCGGGCGCAGCCGGCCTCTTCGCGACCACGACCGACTCCCTCGCCATCCACCCCTCCACCATCTCCAACGTCTTCCTGCTTGGTGAAGCGGCCACCACCACAAGCGGCAACATATTCGAAGTCTTAGGCTCCTCTCTCTTCCGTGGTACCGCCACCGCATACAACACCATCACCGCCCCCACGTTCACCGCCACCTCAACGTCCGCGCTCAACACCTTCCCGAACGCCTCCACCACCAACCTCACCGCAGCGAGCGAGTGGCTCACCGGACAAAGTGCTTCAGCGCTCCTTGCGCTCAATGAGAACAACCAGCTCATCGCCACCACCACGATCGGCACCAACCTCCTTTCGGGATCCCTCGGCTCCATCAACGGCACGAACCTCGACCGGGGGAGCTCCATCACCATCTCCGCGGCCTCCTCGACTCTCCTCACCGACCACAACACCTTCTCCCAGACCATCACCGGCTCTATCTCCGGGAACGCCGGCTCGGTCACCAACGGCGTCTATACCACCGACACGGGCTCGGTCACCAACACCATGCTCGCTGGCTCCATCGCCAACAACAAGCTCCTGAACTCTTCCGTCACCATCAACGGCACCACCTTCAACCTCGGAGACTCGAAGACCGTCACGGCAGCTTCCTCCTCCCTCCTTTCGGACGGCAACACCTGGAGCAAGCTCCAGATCTTCGCCAACAGCTCATCGACGCTCACCACCCTCACAACCGCCTGGTTCACCGGGCTCACGAACGGCATCCTCGCGACTGACGAGAGTGGGAAGGTGATCGCGTCCTCCTCGATCGGC
>JAGWHU010000049.1 GCA_028866575.1 Candidatus Micrarchaeota archaeon
TGCGAATTAACCTTTGAATCCGAACACCCATACTTGCGGTATGGGATATGCGCACGAGAAATTGCAGGAGAGCGAGCGGAGAAGAATCGAGCGGCTAAAAGCGTCAGGCTTGAGCTTGCGGAAGATAGCGGAGCGGTTAGGACGGAGTGTCTCGACAGTCTCGGACGAGTTGCGACGGGGAGCCGTACGGGGTGTCTATGACGCCCGCAAGGCAGGGCACAAGGCATATGTGCGCAGGAAGTATTCGAAGGTCCAGTGTCTGAAAGTCGTACTGGACGACCAACTGCGCGCGTTTGTTGAAGACAGGCTCCGGGAAGACTGGTCCCCCCAGATGATTGCCGGGAGGAGCCGGAAGCGGCGCATTAAGGTCTCTCGGGTCTCCGCGAAGGCCGTGTACAAGTATGTGTACTCGGTATACGGCCGACAACTCGAGAAGCATCTGCACCACAGACGGGTACACAAGAAGAGCGGGCCCAAACGGGGACGTCAGGCTGTCATGGATGGCCGGCGCTCTATCGAGGAACGGCCGGAGAACGTACAGAAACGCAGGCAGTTCGGTCACTTCGAGGCAGACTTCATCGAGAGTGGGAAGGATGGCCGCGGCTCCCTGCTGGTCCTCATCGAGCGCAAGACGCGTTATCCCTTCCTGGCGTACGTTGAGAGCCGCAAGACCGAGGACGTGAACCGGCTCATTGCCCGTCTGTTGAGGGGCGTGCCTATTCGGAGCCTCACGCTCGATAACGACGTCTCGTTCAGGAAGCACCAAGAGCTCTCGCGCCTCATTGGCGCTGATGTCTTCTTCTGCCATCCTTATGCCTCAAGCGAGAAAGGCACGGTCGAGAACCGCAATGGCCGCATACGAGAACGCATACCAAAACGTACGAACCTCTCGACCGTGCCGCCCTCGTTAATTGAAGAGATCCAAACCAAGCTCCGCTTCTTGCCGATGAGATGCCTCGGCTTTGATACACCGCAGGAAGCATGGGAGCGAGAGATGAAAAAGGCCGCGAAGCGCGGCGGTGCTAAGCTAACGGGAGTATTAAAAGCTAATCAGTGGTGTTCGGATTGAGGGGTTTGCGTGGG
>JAGWHU010000050.1 GCA_028866575.1 Candidatus Micrarchaeota archaeon
ACAGGACCGGTAGCAGGAGTTAACTACTGGACACTGCAAAATGGTGCCCTCAATACCATTAACACCAGTGCAGATCTTCTGATTGGTGGTATCTCCTCTGCCTCTGCCAAGTTTAGTGTCCTTGGGGTGAATACCACCAGTACCACGGCCTCTGTCTCCGGACAAACAGGCAGTGTCACCATTGGGAACAATGGGAGTATCCAAACAACCGCCAATCAGACCCTGACGCTTGGCAACAGTACCACAGGAGGAAACATTGTCTTAAGTCCGTTGACCTCTGTTACGGTGAATGGGAACCTGGTCACCACAGGAAATGAGACAACCACAGGGAACCAGACAACAGGAGGAACCCTGCAAGTAACCGGAGCAGTCACGCTTTCTAATCTTGGGATTGGGGTTGTCCATGCAGGCAGTGGTGGCCTCCTCTCCTCTTCAGCCGTCAACCTTGCAAGTAGTGATGTCACGGGTGTACTTGCTGTGGGGAATGGAGGAACAGGACTCTCAACCATTCCCTCGGGTGCCTTGGTATATGGGAATCTGACAGGTGTAGTAAATACCCTTGCTGCAGGAGGAGCAGGCAGTGTCCTGGTATCCACAGGGACTGCTCCCTCCTACACCACGGCACTGACAGGGTTAACCCAACTTACCTCCTCTGGCGCCATCCAGTTTAGTTCTCTGGGAACGGGGATTGCCCATATTGGCAGTGGTGGGGTGCTCTCCTCTTCTGCCGTCAACCTGGGGAATGCGGATATTACCGGTACACTCCCACTAGCTAATGGAGGAACAGGAGCAAACCTGACAGCCAATACAGGTGGAGTGGTATATGGGAATGGGAGTGCCCTGGCAGTGACCTCTTCGGGAACTGCAGGATATTGTTTGGTAAGTACTGGCAGTAGTGCTCCCTCCTTTGCCCAATGTGCAACAGGACCGGTAGCAGGAGTTAACTACTGGACACTGCAAAATGGTGCCCTCAATACCATTAACACCAGTGCAGATCTTCTGATTGGTGGTATCTCCTCTGCCTCTGCCAAGTTTAGTGTCCTTGGGGTGAATACCACCAGTACCACGGC
>JAGWHU010000051.1 GCA_028866575.1 Candidatus Micrarchaeota archaeon
ACGGCGGCACGTCGCCCTACACCGACCCCACGAGCCCGCAGTTCGTGCTCAACCCGGCAGGCCCGAACTTCATGGCCATCGTGGACAAGAATGGGACGCGCTACGGCTTCCTGCCGGCGCCCATCCGCGCCCCCCTCAAGGTGCTCACAGCCGGCCTCGCCGCCGCGGCGGCCGCCGGCTTCCACGGCCAGAGCCCCCTGGGCGTCGCCAAGACGGGCACGCTCGCTGAACGAAACGCCGCCGGCCAGGCGCTCTACAACCGTGCGGCAGGCCCGTGGCGTGCCTTCCCGTTGCCACAGACGGGCAATGTCAACTACTTCGGCCCGCACACGTGGGGAGATGTGCCCGGCAGTCTGGCGGCCGGGGCGACGCCGCTCGTCGTCAGCCCCCTGATCCAGCATCCGCCGCACGACCTCGGGCAGGCGTTGACCGGGCTCGAACGCTCGGCCGGACAGTTCGTGGGCATCTTCACCACGCCAGCGTCTCCTGCGCAGCTTCACAATCTGGCACGTGACCGCGCCGCTGTGGGCAAGGGCTATCAGGGATACGCCGACGCCATCGCGCATGGCACGCCCGCGGACGTGCGGGCGATCAACGCCGACCCGGCCGTGCAGGCGGCCGAACGGGCACGGGAAGACCAGGCGACGGGGGCGCTCAAGGGCTTCTACCTGCGCCGCGACCAGATCAACATCCAGCAGTCGGTCTCCGACGGGCAACTGCAAGCGGGGCAGATCACGGGCGCGGACTGGCGGGCCGCCTACGACAAGACGGAGCAGGAGATCCACGACGCGGTGCGCGACTACCTCTCCAACATGCCTAGCGGCAATCAAGACCCGCTCCTTCAGCAGTACGCCGCCCAGGGAAAGCAGTTCGTGGGGGCCGACGGCCGCATCACCGACACACAGGGCTACTACAACGCGCTGGACGCATGGAAGGCCAGCCTCTCTCCCGCAGACCAGCAGAAGCTCGACAACCTGCTTCAGCCGTCGGCCGCCCCGAGCCTCGTGGTGCAGGAGTACCGGGACACGACGCAGGCGCTCCA
>JAGWHU010000052.1 GCA_028866575.1 Candidatus Micrarchaeota archaeon
CTAATGGATTCGCCTGAAACACGGCTGAAAGCTATACGGTCCGTTATTGAGACCCATCCGGCGAACAAGGAAAGCATCCGGTATAACCCGCAACATACAACCGCCGAGGGTGACGATTACAAGCAACTCCGGCGTGATGAGCGGGAAATAAACGGGCTCATAGCCAGACAGGGCCGACAACCCATCAACTCGCAACTCGCGCGAATGTGAATGATATCATGAGCAACGAAGCTAACCACCCTGACGATTCACACCCTCAAAATCCCACACCAAAGAGCCGCCGACCGAAGCAGCACCGGGACGCAGGAGCCACTTTGACACCACGGCAGGTAAAAAGGCTAGGTCAATGGGGAATAAAGCGTAGAAATCTCGTCCAGCGAGCGTGGCGAGGACTTTGCAGCCCACGCGCAGCTATCAAACTCCAATGCCTGGACTGCCAGGGCGAGGATGGCGCCGCTGTGGCGCAATGTGGCGACCGATGCTGTCCGCTTTGGCAATTCCGGCCATTCCAGCCGAAGCCATGAGCACCAATGGCGAACAGAGGGCCGCGAGACGCAATCCAACGCTGGACCGTTTACCACCGCACTCGCCCGAAGCCGAGCAAGCCGTTTTGGGCTGCATCATGGACGATGCCGCGACCGCCGTTCCCGATTGCATCGAGGTGTTCCAAGCCGATTACTTCTACGACCTGCGGCATCAGGAAATCTACGCCGCCTGCCTGGCGCTCTACGAAACCAAAGCGCCCGTTAACGTTATCAGTGTCATGCAATGGCTCAAAGACCGCCAGAAACTTGAACAGGTCGGCGGGTTGGATTACCTGGCGCAACTCGAACAGAACGGGCTGCCCGGTAGCTCTGCGGCCATGTTCGCCGAGACTGTCCGAGATAAAGCGTTGTTGCGACGTATGATACAAGCCTGCGCTGGCGTGGTGTCGGACGTTTACGAGCATGAAGGTGAAGTCGATGAAATTCTGGACGCTTGTGAACGCAAAATACTGTCCATAAGCGAGTCGCGGGT
>JAGWHU010000053.1 GCA_028866575.1 Candidatus Micrarchaeota archaeon
GTTACCTGGAATGTTATTCCGTTGTATCCTGGCGCGTATTTGTGGTATGTCCCTGTTGTCACAGAGTTTGCGATGAAGAAGTTGTAGGTGAATGGTGCGGTTCCTCCTGTTATTAGTGCGTTGAAGGTCTCGTACTGGTTTACATCCACTATACTGTTTGTCGGGTTTGTCACTGTAACTGTTGGAGCCGCGTTGACTGTTATTGTGTTTGATGCGCTGCAAACTGAGGTTGGCGTTGTCGCGCTGTCAACAGAATTGAAGCTGTACGTTGTGGTTGATGATGGGTTTACGAGCAGTGATGCGCCTGAGCCTATTGATGCTCCTGCGCACGCCGCCTGCGAGAAGTATGAATACGCGTATGGACTCGTGCCACCCGACTCTCCTGTTGGAGTCAGCCTGGAGTACTGCCCTGCGTCTATCACGGTGTTTGTCTCTGTGAGAAGTCCTGCGCTTTGTACTGCGTTGAACCCGAGCGCGCTGTAAGACGATGCCTGTATCTCGTTTGTTGTCGCGCTGTCGGTTATGACAACGTTTGCCTGGATCGTGTTGCCGCTGATCCACGAAGGCAGGTAGAATGTCGCCGTAGGCGAGGCGGATGTCACAGTTATCGTGTTTATTGCTGCGCCGGTCACCTGGTTTGATATCGCGAACACTGCAACATATGGGGATGATCCCCCTGTTATCGTTGGGGTTATTGTTATGTACTGACCTGCGTCGATTAGGGTGTTGGAGTTTGCGACCGTGACTGATGTGAGCGCGGGGTTGATCGTGAACTTCGCGCTGTATACTGAGTTTGCGGATGTTGCGCCCGAATCAGTTATTACCACGTTTGCCTCTTCGAGGCTGTTTGCAAGGTCGTTTGCCGCAGTTACCTGGAATGTTATTCCGTTGTATCCTGGCGCGTATTTGTGGTATGTCCCTGTTGTCACAGAGTTTGCGATGAAGAAGTTGTAGGTGAATGGTGCGGTTCCTCCTGTTATTAGTGCGTTGAAGGTCTCGTACTGGTTTACATCCAC